>NZ_DJBB01000063.1:0-108633 GCF_002429865.1 Empedobacter sp. UBA5987 | reverse complement strand
TCACTTTTGAGACAGCTTCTTTTTTTCGTTTTATATCGATTGATAATTCTCTAAAAATTGTACAATTTTTTCTGCTAATTGATTTTTATGATAAGCACTTTTCAAAGTTTTATATTCAATATCAGCCAACAGAAGATTATTCGTTCAATTTTAATTTTGGTCGAAGAATTCAACGACCAGCTTTTTGGGAATTAAATCCAGATAAATGGTACAGTAATCCTATTTCTTACACAGAAGGAAATCCTTTTATGCAACCAGCTTTTGTGTATAATTTCGAGTTAAGTTATGGATTCAAAGATTATTTACAAGCAAAATTTTATTATCAAAATATACAAGATGGTTTTGGTCAAAATGTCTTTCATCAAGAATAAGAATTGGATGGAGAATTGATGCAAACACAAATATTTAAGCGATTAAATTATTATAAAATGTCTAATTACTGAATTAGTTTATCATCAACTCTAAAACCTTATAAATGGTGGGAATCTAATCTTGAATTTAATTTTGTATTTAATAAATCAATCAATGAAATTGATGTGTTAGATAAAGAATATACAGGAAATGGAGCTAATTTTTCGGTTTATAATAACCTGAATTTGAATACTAAAAAAACGTTCACGGCCCAAGCTAATTATACGTTTACACCAAAAGGAAAAAACAGAGAATTTAATTATAGTTCAAGTTCTTCGTTAGATATAGGTTTTAAATATTTGGCGATGGATAAGAAATTAACGTTGTCGTTGATGGCTTATGATATTTTCAAAACAGATCTTTCAACATTGTCGACAAATGTGCAAAATATTTCGCAATCGTTTAGACAATATTATGATTCGCAATCGATACGTTTTTCGGTTTCTTATAAATTTGGTAATTCAAAAATCAATGTGAGTAAACGTCAAACTTCTAATGCAGAAGAAGCAAATAGGAGTGGAGGAAAATAGAAAAAAAATAAAAAATCTCAGAGCATTTTGCTCTGAGATTTTTTAAATAAAAATATTTTTAATCTTATCCATTTACAGCTTCAACGTTGTCTACAACATCAGGCATCATTTGTTTTAAAATACCTTCGATACCATTTTTAAGCGTTGCTGTAGAAGACGGACAACCAGAACAAGCACCTTGTAATAACATTTTTGCTGTTCTCGTTTCTTCATCAAATTCAATTAATTCTATGTTTCCACCATCATTTGCAACTGCTGGTTGAACATATTCGTCTAAAATAGCTTTGATTTGTTGCTCAACAGAAGAAAACTCTTCAGCAGGTTTTACCACAACATGTTCAGGAGCTTCTGTTGTGAATTCATAAAATTCATCAAAAACAGGACCTCCAGCTTGTAAATAATTCGTAATAAACGAACGAACATCCATCGCCCAAAGTGACCAATCTTCTGTTTCGTTTTTCGTTAAAGAAACATAATTATCAACAATAAAAACTTCTTCAACAAAAGGATATTCTTTGTAAATCGCAACAGCTAATGGAACTCCAGCAGCTTTTTCTTTCGATTTTATTTCGATGATTTCTGGCGCTAACATAGAATTTGAAACGAATTTCATCGCAGCAGGATTAGGCGTCATTTCTGCATAAATAGAAATAGGAGCCTTTTTCATTGGTGCTAAAATTGCGTTTTCTTCTAAATGTTCATTGATAATTTCTTTCAAATCTTCTGTAACATCAGCCCAATCAACAGCATCTATTTTTTCTATCGCAACAAAATTCGCTGTGATAAATATTTTTTGAATAAATGGTATAGTCAATAAAACTTGCGCTAAAGGAGATTCGGTAGCTGTAGATTCTTTATCGAATTCCACGCCACCTTGTGTTAAAGTCTCGTCACAAACGAACTTCATCACATTATTATTAGGTGTAATTTCTTCGTATACTCTCATAGTTCTACAAAAATACGCTATAAAAATGTATCTTTATCATTAGAATTATAGATTTTGTTATGGCAATAGTTAAAGAATTAAATGGACACACACCAAAGTTCGGTGAAAACGGCTTTTTAGCGGATAATGCTGTGGTTGTAGGAGAGGTAGAAATGGGAGATAATTGCTCAATTTGGTTTTCAGCAGTTGTGCGTGGAGATGTACATTATATCAAAATGGGAAACAAAGTAAATATTCAGGATAACGCAACGATACATGCAACGTATCAAAAATCGCCAACAACAATTGGAAATAATGTTTCGATAGGGCATAATGCAATTGTACATGGTTGTACAATACACAATAATGTATTGGTTGGAATGGGCGCAATTGTGATGGATGACTGCATTATTGAATCTAATTCTTTGATTGCCGCTGGTGCGATTTTAACCAAAGGAACGCATGTAAAAGAAGGAGAATTATGGGCTGGAATTCCAGCGAAAAAAATTAAAGATGTTCCAAAAGAATTGAAAGAAGGTGAAATAGAAAGAATCGCCAATAATTATTTGATGTATAGTAGTTGGTATAAATAAAATAAAAGCTCAGTTTATAACTGAGCTTTTATTTTATCTGAATTACATCAAACCAAACTGTTTGAAATGATGTGTAAAATGTTTTTTATGAAATGTTTTCCAATCTTCGTATCCAATCTCATTTAAAACTGGATTGACAATTTTTGCATCAGGATTTTCTGTAAAATAATAATGGAATTTATCAATTTCTTGTTCCAACTTCTCGATTGAAGCTTCTAAAGAAGAGTATCGTAAATCCAGTAAACCTTCCATTCCGTTTGCTTTTATCCCTTTTTGCATTTCATAATCAGATTCTAATAAAAATGATTTGTATTGAGGAATTTGCTCTGCAGGAATTCGACAAGGTACTGTTAAACCTCCATTTGAAATTTTAGTGGTTACAATCAAATGTTCAACCATATGTTGAGGTGTCATAATTCCCCATTCTGGCTGTTGATCTACTTTTAAACTTTTTAGTTTAGAAATAAGATTAGCTTTATCTTCAAAATTTAAAAACATATTTTTTCTGTGAAGTTAGTTAGTCGTACAGTAATAATCAATAAAATTCTAGATTTATTTTGTTAGTTGTTGAAACCATTTTACATATGCATCTACAAAATTCTGAATGAAACTTGTTGTTTTTTCGTTATTAAAATATCCATTTTCATCAAACACATCTGGTTTTAGTTTTCCTAAATAAATTTCGGGTTGTTGCATAGTCGGAATATTCAAAAAAGTTAAGGATTGTCTTAAATGATGATTCGCTCCAAAACCACCTATAGTACCAGTAGAACTACTAATAATCGCACCTGGTTTATTATCCCAAACATTTTTTCCGAAAGGACGAGAAGCAACATCTAAAGCATTTTTTAGAACCGCTGGCATAGATCGATTATATTCTGGTGTGATAAAAATTAGGCCATCCAATTCAGAAACTTCTTTACGAAAAGTAGTGTAAGAATCAGGAACTTGATTACGGTCATCAAAATCTTGGTCATAAAATTCTAATTGTCCAATTTCAATTATCTTAAAGGTAAATCCCTCGGGCGTCATTTTTATTAAATTTTTAGCAATTTTTCTGGAATTAGCTTCCTTTCGTAAACTTCCTATAAAAAGTCCAATCGTTTTTTGAGTCATAATTTTATTGGTTTTTGTTTTTACTAAAGTTAATGATTTGATTTTATTTTGAGAAAATTTCATTCAATTAATGATTATTTTTTAATGGATATCGTACAAGAATAATGTAAATTAGTGTTGTATTAAATGAAACAAATGATAAATATTCAGCCCAATTTAGAGAATGATTTGGTAGAACTTCAACCACTCAACTATAATGATTTTGAAGTCTTATATTTAGCTGCTTCCGATCCGAAAGTTTGGGAACAACATCCAAATAAAAATCGTTGGAAAAGAGATGTTTTTATGAATTTTTTCGAAGGTGCAATTCAAAGTAAAGGCGCTTTCAAGATTATTGATAAACAGACAAATCAATTTGTTGGTAGTTCTCGTTTTTACGATTATAATGAGCAAGATTCGTCTATTTTGGTTGGATATACGTTTTATTCGACGAATTGTTGGGGAAAAGGCTTTAATCCGTCCGTTAAGAAGTTAATGTTTGATTATATTTTTCAGTTTGTTGACAAAATTTATTTACATGTTGGCGCTGATAATGTACGTTCGCAAATTGCAGTGGAGCGATTGGGTTGTAAAAAAGTGAAAGAAGAACAAATTGAATATTTTGGAGAAGAGCCAAAGTTAAATTTTATTTATCAGTTGAATAAAGTTGACTGGTTTAAGTAATTGATAATTAAAACTATTTTTTGAGGACAGATTTTTTTATGTCCTTTTTTTGAAAAAAAACTTAAAAATATGATTATGTTTTTCGTAATAAAATATACTTTTACTGAAGTTTTCATAATAATGAATGAGTAATATTACATTAAACCCAATTTATGAAAAGATTATTGATGACTTATCAAATCAAAAATACTCTATTTCAGACTTTTTTTTCTCAACAGAGGAAACAAAGCAACTTCGCGAAGCAATAATTCGAAAAGAAAATAAAAAAGATTTTCATCAAGCAGCCGTAGGAAGTTCGGTTAACGAACAAATTGTAAAATCAATCAGAGGAGATAAAATCAGATGGATTGATGAAGAAAATAAAACAGAAACGGAAGAAATTTTTTTCTCAAAAATCAATGATTTTATTGAGTATCTCAATCTAACATGTTACATGGGCATTGAAGAAAGTGAATTTCATTATGCCATTTATCCCGAAGGGACATTTTACCAAAAACATGTTGATGCTTTCAAGAATGATGATAGACGCACACTTTCTATTGTGTTGTATTTGAATGATGAAGAATGGAAAGATGAATTTGGCGGACAATTGACCTTGTATTTGGCAGATGAGAATAAGTCTGAAAAAGAATTAGATATTTTACCTCTTGCTGGTCGTTTGGCTGTTTTTGATAGTAAAAGTATTCCACACGAAGTAAAAACCGTTAATCGACCAAGATATAGTATTACAGGTTGGTTGAAAACCAGAGGGAATATTTTGACGTATCTGTAACAAAATCTGTAGTGCTTCGAGATTTCAATCTCTATTTACAATAGATAAATATTGGTATCAATTTGAAGGATTTAAACAATAAGAAGAAAGCTCAACCATTGGTTGAGCTTTTGTTTTTTCTTATATATGCTAAACGATATTATATTTCGTCAAAGAATTCTGCAACATAACGTTCTGCGTCTAATGCAGCAGCACAACCAGAACCAGCAGCAGTTATTGCTTGTCTGTAAACAGAATCTTGTACATCGCCAGCAGCAAAAACACCAGGTACATTTGTTTTGTACGAACGATCTTGAGTGATTAAGTATCCTGTTTCGTCCATATCCAATTTTCCTTGGAATAATTCTGTATTTGGTTTATGTCCAATCGCGATAAAAACTCCATCAACGATTAATTCTTTTTCTTCGTTTGTAACATTGTTGATGATTTTAGCTTTTTCAACAACATTGTTTCCTTCCAAACCAATTAATTCGTGGTTATATAAAACCTCTAAATTATGCGTATTTGCAACACGATCTTGCATCGCTTTAGACGCGCGCATTTCTTCTTTACGAACCAATAAATAAACCTTGTTACAAAGTTTAGATAAGTAAGTTGCTTCTTCAGCAGCTGTATCACCACCACCAACTACTGCAACATCTTTACCGCGGTAAAAGAAACCATCGCAAGTTGCACAAGCTGAAACTCCACTACCAGCGTATTTAGTTTCATCGTCTAATCCTAAATATTTCGCTGTTGCACCTGTCGAAATAATGATAGAACGCGCTTGGTAAGTTCCATTGTTTGATTTTACAATATGTACATCACCTTCTTTTTCTCCAAAAGTTACTTCCGTTACATATTCGTATTTTATTTCAGTTCCAAAGCGCTCAGCTTGTTTTTGTAAATCAGCCATCAATTCTGGTCCAGTAACTGCTTCTGGATAGCCTGGAAAATTCTCAACATCTGTAGTTGTTGTTAATTGTCCACCTGGCTCCATACCAGTTAAAATCAAAGGATTCATGTTCGCGCGTGCTGCATAAATTCCCGCTGTATAACCTGCAGGTCCAGATCCTATTATGATAACATCTCTTACGTTATTTTCCATTGTGTTGTTTTATTTTTTTACAAATTTAGTATTTCTTATTTAGTTTTCTCGATTCTATAAATAGATGAAAATTATAGATTCATAATTTTATACACTAATTCAATTAATAATTGGCTTGGCGTCACATTTCCAGTAGTTCCAACACCTTTTCCTTTCAAATCATATTCGCGTATGAATGAGATAATTCTCGTAGCTTTTTTTAGCGGATAATTACTCGCAGCTGTCATCATTCCTTGTACAAAGTAGGGATTAATTCCTAAGACTTTTGCCAAATTTTGTTTTGATTTATCTGGCGTAACATGTATTTGAATGATGTTTGTAAACAGATTAAAAATTGTTGTGATCGAAACGACGTACGGATTATCCTTCGGATTTTTTTCGAAATATTTAATGATTTTGAATGCTTTTTCGATGTTCTTCGTTTCGATTGCATTACGAAGTTCAAAAACATTATAATCTTTACTAATCCCAATATGTTCTTCAATATGATTTGGTGTGATGGTTTTATCCGCACCAACAATTGTAAAGAGTTTTTCTAATTCATTATTCAATCGAGATAAATCAGCTCCCACATATTCTGTCAACAAAAACTTTGCTTTTGGTTCAATCTTAAATTGATTAGCTGCAACTTTCTGTTCTATCCAAGCAGGTAACTCGTTTTCATAAATCTTTTTGAATTCGTGGTAATACCCTTTTTCATTCAGAATTTTATAGATTTTCTTGCGTTTATCAAGAGAATTTCCTTTGTAATTGATGATTAAAACCGTTGAATCTTGTACTTGATTCGCATACATTTCCAACTGATCTATCGAACGGCTAAGATGTTGTGCTTCTTTTACAATCACTACAGATTTTTCTGTACCCATCGGATATTGACGCGCCATTCCTATTAATTGTCCAACTTCTACATCTTGTCCATAAACTATTGTTTGGTTAAAACCTTTTTCTTCTTCTGGTAAAATATTCGCCTCCAATAAATCAGTTACCTGATCGATGAAAAAAGGCTCGTCGCCCGCCAAGAAGTAAATCGGTTTATAGTTTTTGTTTTTTATATCTTTGATCAAAGATTCTACAGGACTCATACAATGACTGAATTAGTACAATTAAATTTTTCCGAAAAATACCAAATAAGATTGAAACAAGCCAAAGATAAATTGTATATCTTTTGTTTGATTCGAAAAAAATGGTTGGTCTATACGCCCGAAGAATGGGTTAGGCAACACGTTCTGAATTATTTAATCAACGATTTGGGTTATTCAACTTCGGCGATTGCGTTGGAAGTTGCAATTGATATTACAGGAATGCGAAAACGTGCAGATATTGTCGTTTATCAGCAAGAAAAACCATTTATTATGGTGGAATGTAAAGCGCCGCATATTACAATTTCGCAAGCAACTTTTGATCAAATAGCGCGTTACAATATTGTGTTAGGTTCTCAGTTGTTGATGGTAACAAACGGGTTGAATCATTATTATTGTATGATGGATTTTGTCCAAAAAAGATATAACTTCATGAAAGAGTTGCCGAAGAAGGGATAATTTGAAAATGGGCTAATGTGTTGATGTGAAAATTTGTCAATTCGAGCGATTTTAATGGATCTTGATAACTGACCACGTCCCGAACGTAGTCGACGTGGTTCATAACCAAGCTGACTAGGTTCCGAAATAAGCTAGCTTAGTATTTTAGTAAGCTGACGGGGTTTTATACCTAGTTGATTACGTCCAGAACTTAGCTGACCATGTCAGGAACGTCAAATTTGGGGTTAGATAACCTCGTTTTCTTGGTTCACAACCAAGCCAGCTTGGTAAAAGACACTGTCAGCTTAGTTAATTTGGAGGCTAACGGGGTTTAGAAAGTCGTCAGCTTGGTTGTGGACGTTGTTGAGTAGGTTGTATATTTTAATTTGTTAGATAAATAAATTACTTACTTAAAAAGTTTATTGAATTTGTTTATATTTGAAAAATATGAAAGGTTGTTTTAATTTTTTAATTACTTGTATAATTTTATTGGCCTTTTGCGGCTTGATGTCAGGAATTACATCAATCTTTTTTAAATCAGATGTTAAGAAAGATAAAATAATCAAAAATGATTATTATGATTTACAAAAAAATAATTATAATAATGTAAGTGTTTGTGATACAGTAATTAATTATAAAAATTATAACCAAAATTATAATTATACACCTTCAAGATCTGGAGCGATTTGTAACGATGGTTCTTTTTCACAAGCAACAGGAAGTGGTGCATGTTCACATCATGGAGGGGTGAGTTATTGGGTGAATTAAATTTTAAAAAACTATATATGTCTATACTTGCTTATCAAATAATAATATTCTT
Organism: Empedobacter sp. UBA5987; assembly: GCF_002429865.1. Taxonomy (NCBI): domain Bacteria; kingdom Pseudomonadati; phylum Bacteroidota; class Flavobacteriia; order Flavobacteriales; family Weeksellaceae; genus Empedobacter; species Empedobacter sp. UBA5987. The sequence goes on along the minus strand of NZ_DJBB01000063.1, from coordinate 100,199 downwards.
CATTATTCAGCTATCATCATTTTTTGGAAAAAAAATAAGAAATATTGTTATTTTTTTGTCAATCATATATACAATTATTGAGGTGTTTACAACTTGGTTAACTTTATTACAATTTGTTACAATTTTTGTGTCGTATCAAGTCTCAAAAATATGGTTTAATGATAAAGTACATATTAAAAAAGAAGAAGATTTAGTAAGATTTGATGATTATGATGAAAAAGGAAGAAGATTTTATAGAGAAGTTGACTTGAATGACAGTAATATAGATGATGAATTAAGAGAGAAAGCTGTAAAAAGCAAAAGAATTGAAGAATTAGCTAGAGAAGGTTTAAAAAATAATCCGAAGCTAAATAAAATGATGAAAAATCATATGGATAATATGATTAATAGAAATAAGCCACTCAAATAGAGTGGCTTTTACATTACTAAAAAATATCTAAAGAATTAATTGTTTTATAACCAAGTTACAACGCCTGAATCTACACAGTAGTTTGCACCTATTATCTTGATTTTCCCTTCTTTTTCTAAGGTGTTCAAGGTTGTACTTTGGTTACGAATATCTTCTATGGTTTGTATAACGTTTTGGTGATTTAATCTTTCTAATAAATCTGCATTTTTAGAAGAACGTTCTTCACCGTCTTTTATAATTTCGTCGATAATTGGATTGAAATGATCAACCAAATGACACAAATTATTCATTCCGGTTTTGTGAATTGCTTCAGCGTCTAATCCGCCTTTCAAAGCGCCACATTTAGAGTGTCCTAAGACAACAATCAATTTAGAGCCAGCCACATTTGTTCCAAATTCCATCGAACCTAAAATATCTTGATTAACGAAATTACCAGCAATTCGTACACTGAAAATATCTCCTAAACCTTGATCGAAAATTAGTTCCGCAGAAGTACGGCTATCAATACAGCTCAAAACAACCGCAAACGGCCATTGTCCCTCTCTTGTATCATTCACTTGCGAAAGTAAATCTCTGTTTGCTTTTAAGTTTTGAACAAATCTTGCATTTCCTTCTTTTAAAAATTCTAACGCTTTCTCTGGAGTTGTTGTCGCTTGAGTTTCTGATGTATGTGCTTTCATTATATTTAATTTTATTGTGGGTGTTTTAATTTTTATATGTTTTTTACAGATTAATGAGCTCCAGCAACTAAGACGTAACCAAAAAACTCTCTGAATGATGGGGGATTATCGACTGTTCCACGTTCGGAAATTAGTCGAATATTAATGTTATTATTTTTTGCTTTGACTTTAAATTCATCTAAATATTCAATAATATCATAATCTAAAATTCGTGTTTTACGAACATCTAATTCAAGATTAGAACCAGGTTTCAAACCATCTAATTCTTTTACAATTGCACCGCGGTTTACAAACGTTACCTCCTCAGCAAAATTCATATGGAAAACATTTCCTTCTTTCACCAACATTACGTGCGAGTTGTTGTAAGATTTGATTAACGAAACCACTACACCAACAATAAGACCAATGATGATACCTTTTAATAAATCTGTTGCCAAAATTGCAATAACTGTTACTGCGAACGGAATTAACTGATCTTTTCCTAATTTTTTCATATCCAAGAATTGTTTCGGATTACCTAATTTGTATCCAATAACCAATAGAATAGAAGCTAAAACCGCATTTGGAATTAAATTTAAAAACATTGGAATAGAGATCACACTCACTAATAATAAAACACCGTGCGTAATTGTAGAAAGTTTTGTAAGCCCGCCACTCATTGCATTTGCAGATGAACGTACAATAACTTGCGTAACAGGTAAACCTCCAATTAAACCAGCTAAAGAGTTTCCGACACCTTGTGCAATCAATTCTCGATTTGTAGGTGTTTGACGCTTTAAAGGATCTAATTTATCAGTTGCTTCTACAGATAATAAAGTCTCTAATGACGCTACAATTGCGATGGTAAATGCAACTTGCCAAACCATAGGATTTGTTAATCCAGAGGCGAAATCGGGCATAGTAAATTGTCCTAAGAAATCTGAAACACTTTCAGGAACAGGAACTTTTACTAATAAATTGTGGTCGATAGAAAATACTTCGTGGTTGGTATCACCAATTGTAACTTGGTACAAAATACCTACTAATACAGCTACTAATGATCCTGGTAATAATTTGAAAAAGTTTGATTTTTTTCCTAAAATATTGTCCCAAACAATCAAGATAAATAAAGAGATTGCTGTAATAATAATGGCTCCTGGCGTGATAAAATCTAAACTAAAATTACTAAAACTAAATGTTTCTGTATATCCTAACGCTAACGGAATTTGTTTCAAGAAAATTGAAATACCAATCGCACACAACATTCCTTTAATCACCGAAGATGGAAAGTAATAACCAATAACTCCGGCTTTTAGAATACCTAGTAATATTTGAAAAATTCCGGCGATAACAACCGCGACTAAAAATAGTTCGTAAGCACCCAAATCTGTAATAGCAGTTAATACAATAACGACCAAACCAGCCGCAGGACCAGAAACACCAATTTGGGATTTAGAAATAAGACCAACAACAATTCCTCCTACAATTCCCGCAATAATTCCGGCAAATAAAGGCGCACCACTGGCCAACGCAACACCTAAACATAAAGGTAATGCAACGAAAAAGACAACAATACTCGCAGGTATGTCCTTTTTCCAATTTTGAAAAAGATTCATAATAATTTTAAAATGAATTATTTAATAATTTAAAATGATAAAAATAAATTTGCTATCCATTCAATAGATTTGAATAGGATGATGCAAAAAATCAATTAAAAAATTAAACTAATTCTGGAGGTGGAGTTGTCACACCATTGTCTAAAGACGCATATGCATTAGAATGATGAAAATCCGAATGTGTAGTTTGTTTCACATTAAAAAATGTAAACAATTTTATTTCGTGGAAATAATGTATTTTTTCTGTGATTTCGCTCGAAGAATTTTTCTGATTATTTTCTTCTTCAGTTGAAGTTTGAGAAAACAAAGCTTTTTGATCATTGTCAGAAGAATCTTTTTTGTCTTGTTGCTCCATTCTCATCTGATAATCTACATAACCCGCCAACCCTTGCATGTTCGTACTGAACACCAAAAGAAGCGTGAAAAAAATTCCGATGCTATGTTTTATCAGGTAGTCTTTCATTATGTCACAAAAATATATTTTAATTTTTAATTACAAAATAGAGGATATCATTTTTAATAAATATTTATCATTTTATTTTATGACGCTTAACAATGTTTATTGATTTTAAATATTGTCTAGATATAAAATTGATATCATAAATCATTTTTACACAATTTTTTTAAGAATAAATTTGCAAAAAGTTAAATTTTGAGAAAGTATATAAGTGTAATGTTTTTAGTTGCTTTAGTTGCAACTACTTTCGGGCAAGGGAAAAATAATAAAGGTAAATTTTATGTTTATTGGGGTTGGAATCACGCGCAGTATACAAAATCAGATATTCAGTTCAAAGGAGATGGATACGATTTTACGTTAGATAATGTAGCAGCTCATGACCGTCAAACTTCTTTTGGAATCAAGTATTTCAATCCAAGTTCTATGACGATTCCGCAATATAACTTCCGTTTAGGTTACTTTGTTTCGGATAATTGGAATATCTCTTTCGGGATTGACCACATGAAATATGTGATGGATCAAGACCAAGTTGTAAAAATGAATGGTCACATCAACACAGGTTCAGATTACGATGGAACATATAATAATGTTGATCAAAAATTAACAGAAGATTTCTTAACGTTTGAACATACAGATGGTTTGAACTATGCTAATTTAGAGGTTCGTCGTTTTGATAATATTCAACATTTCCCAATTACAAAAAATGGAAAAGGAATCGATGTTAACGTAACAGCTGGTTTGGGAGCAGGGATTTTATATCCACGTTCTAACGTAAAATTGATGGGTAATGAACGTTATGATGAGTTTCACTTAGCAGGTTTTGCTACAGCTGCAATGGTTGGGATCAACTTTACTTTTTGGGATTATTTCTTTGTACAGGCCGAATTAAAGGGTGGATATGCTAACTTGAGTGATATTCGTACAACTGCAAACAAAGCTGATAAAGCAAAACAGGATATTGTGTTCTCCCAACAAAACTTAGTTTTTGGAGCAATTATTCCAGTTTTTACTCATAAAAATAAGTTAAACTTTTAATTAAGTAGTTTAATATAAAATATATAGCCTAATTTTAAGAATCGATTAGACGATTTGAAAAAAATTATTAGCGGAGACATCATTTAAGTACAATTTGTACTGGATGATGTCTTTTTTTAATTATAAATTTTACCTTTCTCCATAAAGAATTGTTACTTTTACAATTATTTAGATTTGAAATTAACATGAATAGATTTTCTGTATTAGTCGCAAGTATCTTGATATCGACAACAGCAATGGGACAAAAAGTAATGACGCCAGAACTTCTTTGGCAAGTAAAAAAAGTAGCTCCAGTTGGAGTAACAAAAGATCAAAAAAATCTGATTTATAAAGTAACTTCTACTAACGTAAAAACACAAGAAGACACATCGAAAACATATATGATTTCGTTGGCAGGAGGAAAAGCTTCGGAAATCGAAGATTATAAAACGCTTTTGGCTGATGAATCGTTGAATAAATCTCAACAATATAAAGCAGAAACTGATAAAGTTAAATTACAAAAGGTTTTTGGTTCTGATTATTATCCAGAAATGGACAAATCGAATGTGCAGATTTATAATGAATTAAATTACAGACATTGGGATACTTGGAATGATGGAAATTACGATCATTTATTTGTGTCAGAAAATAAAGAAGGTTCAACTAAAATTGATGTTTTAAAAGACGAACCATATTCTGTTTCAGAATTTGTTTGGACGCCAGATGGAACAAAAGTTTTGTATGTTTCTAAGAAGAAATTCGGAACAGATTACGCATTAAGCACAAATACAGATATTTATCAATACGATTTAGCAACGAAAACGACGAAAAATATCACGGAAGGAAAAATGGGTTATGACAATACACCAAGTTTTTCTTCTCAAGGAGATTTTGCGTTTTTGAGCATGGAGCGCGATGGTTACGAGGCAGATAAAAATGACTTAATCGTTCGTCGTGGTGATATCGAAATGAATATTACAAAACATTGGGACGGAACCGTACAAGGTTATAAATGGAGCAATGATGGTAACAAAATTTATTTCAATGCACCAGTAGGAGGAACAATTCAATTATTTGAGGTTGATGTAAACTTCAAAATGAGAAAAATGCCTTTTATCAAACAAATTACAAAAGGTGATTTTGACATTGCAGACATCAAAGAAATTGTTGGTAATAAAGCAATTGTTACAAAAACAGATATCAATCACGCTGCAGAAATTTATGTAGTTGATTTGAAATCTGGAGCATTAACTCAATTAACAAACGAAAACAAAGATATCTTCGATAATATTGCGTTGAGTGATGTAAAAGCACGTAAAATTAAAACAACAGACGGAAAAGAAATGTTTGCATGGGTAATTTATCCGCCAAATTTCGATCCGAATAAAAAATACCCAACTTTATTGTATTGTCAAGGTGGACCACAATCTGCTTTAACTCAATTTTATTCTCCTCGTTGGAATTTCCAATTAATGGCAGCACAAGGGTATATTGTAATTGCGCCAAACCGTCGTGGAATGCCAGGTCATGGAGTAGAGTGGAATGAGCAAATTTCTAAAGATTGGGGAGGACAAGTAATGCAAGATTATTTGGCTGCGATTGATGATATCTCGAAGGAATCTTATGTAGATAAAGATCGTCGTGGTGCTGTTGGTGCATCTTACGGAGGATATTCTGTTTATTATTTAGCAGGTATTCACGAAGGTCGTTTCAAATCTTTTATTGCACATAATGGTGTTTTCGATTTGAAATCGATGTACGGAACTACAGAAGAAATTTTCTTTACAAACTGGGACGCTGGTGGCGCTTGGTGGGAAACAAATAACAAAGCTGCGCAAAAAACGTACTCTAAATTTGATCCAAGTAGTACAGAATTAGTAAATAAATGGAATACGCCAATGTTAATTTATGTTGGAGGTCATGATTATCGTGTGCCAATGGGACAAGGGCAAGAGGCTTATCAAATTTTACAATTGAAAGGAATCAAATCTCGTTTTATTTATTTCCCTGAAGAAAATCACTGGGTATTAAAACCACAAAATTCTGTGATTTGGCATACAGAATTTTTCAAATGGTTAAAAGAAACCTTGTAATTCAATTGATTTATAAATCATAACTATAATTTAAAAGTGCAATTTCTATAGAAATTGCACTTTTTTTATTTCTTTGAAAATCAATGACAATATCTAATAAACGAACCAATTATTTTTTAAAATTTTGTAGAGTAGAATAATCGTTGTAAATTCAAAACATAAGTCAAAACCCAATTTATGAGTAAGGATAATAACAAAATATATTTTTCGAATAGCCCATTTACAAACGGACACAAAGTAATAGATTTTGTTTGGAGTGCTCGCCTTGATGAAAATTTTGACCTTTGGATGGATCTTCATTTAGAGTCAGATAATTATGACGAAGAAGAAGAATATAAAGATGATTTGGATGAAATAGATGACATTTCTGAAGAGAATGCCGAAAAACAGCTTTGGATTAATTATGATCATGCTATCATCTCGAGTACATATTGGAACAACAAAGGGATAAAGATAGACAATGATGCGCAATTAGATTTTAATCAACTCAATAAAAAAACATTCGAAATTGATCCTCTTCCAGTAAATCTTGACGAGTCAGAAAACCTTGCTTTTGGTATTTCGATGTTAGGAAATGACACAGTTGCTCAGCACGAAATTACGTTTTTAGATACAGAAGAATTTGGTGTTTTTGACATTAAATGGAAAGGAAAAATTGCCAATACATATTTAGGAGAAACCGATTTTGATTACGATTTTTATGTCTATATGAAGAACATAAAATTTAACGGAATTAAAGTTCATCCATCGTTAGAAAAAGAAAAAGTTACAGCATTTTTTGAGAAAATTTTAACTCATTTTAATGATTTTGAATTAGTGGATACTGACGAATTAGAGTTAGAAAACTATATTCTGAAAATTAAAAGACAAGAAGATTAAAAATTAAATTTACCTTAGATTTATAATTACACTCCTAAACCATTTATATGATCAACCAAATCATCAAAAATTGTGAAGACGAAGAAATTCAGTTTTTCAATGAAATTCAACCTTTTGGATATTTGATAGGAATTCATAAAAATTCGCATCAAATTGAATTTTTTTCTCAAAATATTGATGAATTATTTGAAATTTCTACCGAAAAGATATTAAGCCAACATATTAATCAACTTCATGATTTTGAGCTTGATTTTGATGAGGTTTTGAATTTAGAACAAGGTGAATTTTACCGAACTAATACAAAAGTTAATTCAAAAACCTACCATTTAACAGTTTATCATTTTGATGAATTGATTTATTTGGAGTTAGAAGAATTAATTATTTTAGAAAACAGATTAGCTTATTATAATTTTTCTGAACAAATCCTGTACTCTAAGTCTATAAGCTCAACTTGGGATAGGTTGATTTCATCTATCAAGAGTTTGATTCATTACGAGAGAGTAATGTTGTATAAATTTTTGGAAGATGGTAGTGGCGTTGTTATAGCGGAAGAAAGTGATAAGGGATTAGATTCTTATATGGGGTTGCGTTTTCCAGAATTTGATATTCCTAAACAAGCACGTCAACTGTATTTAAAGAAAAAAAGCCGTTTGGTTGCAGATGTTGATAGTAAAAGAATCATTTTAATTAGTAATGAGAATTATCAAAAAATAAACTTGATGTACTCTTCTGTTAGAGCACTTTCTCCGATACATCTACAGTATTTACGCAATGCTAATTGTGAAGCAAGTTTCTCTATTTCTATTGTAATTAACGAAAAATTGTGGGGAATTGTAGCATGTCAGAATTCCAAGCCAAAATTTATTCCAAATCAAGTTCGTTTGCAAACTGAATTATTGACGCGTCAAGCAAGGTTGACTTATGTGAATTTTAAATCAACTGAACGATTAAAGTTCCAAAATCATTTTAACGAAACAGCGATTAAACTGAAAGAAAATCTTTTAACGGAAGAAAATCTTCAGCAATCAATGAACAATAATCTAAAAGAGGTTCTTAACCTTACAAAGGCAGATGGGATTGCGTTGGTTAATTTTGACGATGTTTTTGTAGAAGGCGAAACGCCAGATAAAGAAGAAATTTTGAGAATAAAAGAATGGGCATTTAAAAGAAACTCAGCACGTTTATTTACCTCGAATACTTTTTATCTAGATTATGGACAAGAGATTAGGCTTAGTCCAAGTTCGGCTGGTGTAATGTTTTGTTTTCTAAATCAAACTTACGAACATTTTATTATTTGGTTCAAAAAAGAACAAGTTCAAACCTTAGATTGGGCTGGAGAACCAAGTAAAATTAAAAATGTAGATGTTATAAATGGCGATGAAATACATAGTTTTTCTCCTCGAACTTCTTTCAAAATTTGGCAAGAGAATATTAAGAATAAATCGTTTATTTGGTTAGATAAGGAGAAATATGTTGCCAAAGAAGTAATAAAGTTAATTATAGAAACACTTCATTTACAATCATTCAAAATTCATAGTTTATATGAGCAATTAAAGGAAATAAATGACGAATTAGACTCGTTTACCTATACAGTTTCTCACGATTTACGTACACCTTTATCGGTGATGAAATTGAATTGTCAGATGCTTCAAAGAAGTTTGATAGATGATGAAATTAAAAATGATCGATTAAAAAGTGTTATTGAAGAAATTGATCGAATGACACAAATGATGCAGGATCTTTTGGCGTTGAGTAAAGCTAAAAAATCAGAAATTGTATTGTCTACAATCGAAACAAAACCAATCATAGAAAAGATTATACACGATGTTTTATTGTATTATAAAACTAATGATACACAAGTTGTTGTGGAAGAAATACATAATGTTTTGGGGGATAAAACGATGTTTTATGAGGTTTTTCTGAATATTATTGGTAATGCAATAAAATATTCTTCCCAAGCACAACATCCAATCATAAAAATATGGTCAGAATTGAATGAAGAGGAGGTTATTTTTAAAGTAAAAGATAACGGAATCGGAATAAAACAGGAAGATTACAACAAGATGTTTAAGCTATTTAGCAGAATGTCTAACACAGGAAATATCTCTGGAAATGGTGTAGGGCTTTCTATTGCGCACAGAATGATGGATAGAATGAATGGTGGTATATCTTTTGAAAGTAAAGTGGGAGAAGAAACAACTTTTATATTAACATTTAAAAAAATCTAACAAATGCTATCTGATTATTTAAAAGAAAAAACAGCGGTTTATCACAAAGAAATTGAAGATAAATTAGAATCGAATAAATTGTTTAACAGCACATTTACAGATAAAAATTATTATAAAATGTTGCAGGTTAATCATATTTTTCTAAAATCGTATGAAGATTCTATTAAAGAATTTTTGAATGAAAAAGACTTAGAAAATTTAGCCTTAACAAAACTCAATAAATTGTCTTTGATTCAACAAGATATTAACGAGTTGGGCTTAGAAGAATTGAATGTGCCAAAACAATTTGAATTACAAAATAGAGCCGAAGCAATTGGAGCTTTGTATGTGATAGAAGGTTCTATGCTTGGCGGAAATGTAATTGCAAAAACACTGAAAAAATATCCTTTTTTAGAGAATAAAGGTTTCAATTACTTTGGACATTATGGCGAAAACCTTGGTCAAATCTGGAAAACTTTTATTGGTTATATCAATCAAGAATTTACAACTGAAGAAGAACAACAACAAGTTTTTGAAGGTGCTAAAAAAGCCTACGAAGATTTGATAAGTTTTGCTTAACATATTATGAAACTGGTTTATTTATAAATAAGTTTTTTTATGGTTTTTCATGAAGATTTGACATTTTTTTAATTCATTCTAAGTATAAAACTTTTTAAATTTGAGGCATGAAAAAATCAATACTTAGTATATTTTCTGCAATTGTTTTAACGTTCTCAATTACAGCAAATGCACAAGAAATCGAAGAACAAATCGTAATTGAAAATCGTGTGAATGATGCTAAACAACAAGATAAACCTTATGTTATCTTGATTTCGGCAGATGGTTTTCGTTATGATTATGCTCAAAAACATGAAGCTAAAAATCTATTAGCTTTGACTAAAAAAGGAGTGAAAGCCGATGCTATGTATCCCTCTTTTCCATCGGTTACGTTTCCAAATCACTACACAATCGTAACAGGTTTAACACCTATTCATCATGGTTTGGTAGGTAATAATATGTTAGATATAGAAGTTGGTGATCGTTATTCATTGGGAAATAGGAATGCAGTTATCAATCCGAAATGGTACGGAGGAACGCCAATTTGGAATCTTGCAGAGCAGAACAAAATGTTAGCTGCTTGTTACTATTGGCCAGGTTCGGAAGCGCCTATTAATGGTATGTTTCCAACGTATTCGTACAAGTATTCGGAGAAATCACCAATTGATTATCGTATTCAGCAAGTGGTTAATTGGTTAGAATTACCAGCTGAAAAACGTCCACATTTGATTACGTTTTATTTTCCGGAAGTAGACCACGCAGGACATTCTTTTGGACCTGATGCGCCTGAAACAAAGGAAGCTGTACAGTTTGTAGATCAATCAATCAAGAAATTGAATGATGAGGTTGCAAAAACAGGTTTGAAAGTGAATTTTGTTTTTGTTTCTGATCACGGAATGACAAGAATTGATGATGAAAATCCGTTGAAATTGCCAATTAAAATTGATGAATCAAAAGTACAAGTTGCTTCAAATGGTTCTTATGTAAGTCTTTTTGTAAAAGATAAAAATGATATCGAATCAATTTACAAAGAAATAAAAGCAGTTCAGAATAATACGTTCGAAGTGTATAAAACAACAAATGTCTCATCTAAATATCATTTTGATAAAAAGAATGATCGATACAATCGTATTGGAGATATTATTTTGATTGCACATGCTCCAAACTATTTCTCAAACAAAAATGCACCGAAAGGTTCGCATGGTTTTTATGTAAAAGAAACGCCAGAAATGAAAGCGACTTTTATGGCTTGGGGACCAAATATTAAGTCTGGTAAAGAGATTAAAGTTTTTCCAAATACAGAAATCTATCCAATGCTTGCGAAGTTATTAGGTTTACCAATTCAAGAAAAAATTGATGGAACAAATCAATTAGCGAATAAAATTTTGGTGAAATAATTTAGATTTTACTCAAAATACAAAGCCAACTTATTACGAGTTGGCTTTTTTTGTGATTGAATTTTCATTGACTTATAAGAATATTCGTCATTTTGAATTTATTTTTTCTTGAAATTCAGATTTGATATAATAATAGCAAAAATAATAACGGCGATTCCTGTCCATTGTATTGCGAGAACTTGCTCGTGTAAAAGGACAAAAGCCATAGTTACGGAAACGGGTAATTCTAACGAAGAAACAATACTTCCCAAACCTAATCCTGTGTGCGGAAAACCTTTGTTTAAAAGAATAGGAGGTAACACAGTCCCGAAAATTGCCAATGGTAATCCCCAAGTATAAAAAATGCTAAAATTGAATGCATGAATTCCATTTACATCACTCGAAAAGTTGTTGTAAAAGCTCATTAAACCATCAAAATAATAAGGTCCGATTTGGCTAAAAAACAAAAATAACGACACAATAATAGCACCTCCAAAAAGCATCCACAAACTTTTTTTGTAAGCTGGTAAGTAATTGGCTAAACTATTAGATGTGAACATGGTAGCTGTAAAAGAACAAGCTGCTAAAAATCCCCAAAACAATCCTTTAGGATTTAATTCGACTTCTTGGTTGATTAAATTTGTAGCCAAAACAGTTCCAAATAATACCAAAACCATTGCAATTAATTTTTTGGCAGAAGGAAATTGTTTACCCAAAATACTCTCAACCAAAATACTAATCCAAACCGTTTGCATCAACAATACAATTGCGATTGACACGTTGATATATTGTACTGCTAGATAGTAAAATAAACTTGTGAAACCTAAGGAAGTTCCAGCAAGAACCAACCTTTTTTTATCTCTTTGTTCAATCTTTGGTAAATCTTTTTTACTCATCATAAATAAGTTGATAATTCCCAAAATCAAAATTCCTAATACAAACTGAGAAGTCGTTACCTCGGCAGTCGTATAGCCTTGATCGTATGCAATTTTTACAAATGTTGCTAACATTCCGTAGAAGCTAGCGCCCATTGCAACGAACAAAACTCCTTTCAAAATACTTTTATTTTCCATAATTTTTTACGCAAAAAAACGGCCTGATTAAATTTAAAATCAAGCCGTGCAAGTTACTTTATTTTTTCTGACTAAAAAAGTCCGTTAATTTCTCCTTCTATTTTATTGAAAATGAATCCTAAATCTTCTTTATTTTCAACAAAATCTAAATTATCCACGTCGATTACCAACACTTTTCCTTCTTTATAATTCGAAATCCACTTGTCGTATTTCTCGTTTAGACGATTTAAATAATCAATACTAATCGAGTTTTCGTAATCGCGACCACGTTTCTGAATTTGCGAAACCAATGTAGGAATTGAAGCTTTAAGATAAATCAATAAATCTGGTGCTTCTACAAAACTTGTCATCAAATTAAAAACACGCAAATAGTTGTTGTAATCTCTTGTAGACAATAATCCCATATCGTTTAAGTTACTCGCAAAAATATGCGCATCTTCGTAAATTGTACGATCCTGAATAATGTCTTTTCCGCTTTCTCTAATCTCTTTTACTTGATTAAAACGGCTTCCTAAGAAATAAATCTGAAGATTGAACGCCCATTTTTCCATGTCGTTGTAAAAATCATCCAAATACGGATTCATTTCTACATCTTCAAACTGAGCTGTCCAGTTGTATTGTTTTGCTAAAAGGTTTGTTAGAGTAGTTTTACCTGCTCCAATATTTCCGGCTATGGCGATATGCATTTTCCAATTATTTTAACGTTTGCAAATATACTAAAGCTTAATTTTCAAAACAAAATCTAAGCAAGTGACTCATAGAAAAATCTTTTTTTAGAAAAAAATTATTCCGATTGATTTATGAATTTTTATTCAATTATAAATTAAAAATAAATAAGGATTAGTAATTAGTTTTAATTGATTAAATAGCTTATTATTAATCGTTTGTACTTAAAATAGTATAAGTGTAAATTTTATTTTCGACCAAAGTATAAAGATTTTTTTCGCTAAGTGCAAAACTTTTTACATTTTCTAAATCAATAAAAGTCGTCAAATTTTGATTGATAATGTTTTTTGATATTAGCTTATTGTCATTTATATATAAAATAACATCTTTATAAAAATAAAAAGGTTGCTGATTAGTGTCAAATTCAAAATTAGATTTGAAATTTCCATAATCATCGTAAACATAAATCGTTTTATGACCTTTTAAATACACCAAATTTTTGTACACATGTATTTTATCGATTGATTGATCATTATGTTTTAAATAGATTTGTTTTGATGTCAGAATTGGTTTTTGCAATTGATAATTATAGTAAACAATTTTATTCCCGATTAAATCATAAAACCAACAAAATTGTGTGTCAACAACTTTTAATGCAGCAGGCATAAAATCGTTTGATTTAATCTTTACAATATCCTGAATAGGATTCAAATCTTCGTCTAAAATAGTGAGTTGATTAAAATTTGAATACACATAAGCTCGAAGTGGATTATTGACATCAACTGAAGTAATAATATTTTTGAGATCAATCCTTTTGTTCTTTTTTGACTGAAATATTTTTTCAATTCTAGTATTTGAAATCAAATAAATCGAATTATTTAGATCAGTATCAATTGATTTGATTGTTTTATTTTCAATCAAAACTGAATCTTTTAACTCAAACTTTTGAGAAAAAACAGTGATAAATGCAGAAACAAAAATAATTGAAAAAATGGTTTTCATTTACTTGAAAATTACTTCATAACCAAATCTACAAATTGAGAGTAGGATTACCAAAATAAATATGTATCGAATAAATTTATTCCCTTTGTTGATGGCTAATTTTGCTCCAATAAAACCTCCTAAAGCGTTGCAAATAGCCATTGGTAAAGCTATTTTCCAGATAATTTGCCCTTTGATTAAAAACAAACAAATCGAACCAAAATTAGTCGCTAAATTGATCAGTTTTGCATTAGTATTAGCTTTCAAAAAATCCATACCAAGAAGTGTTACGAATCCCAAAATAAAGAAAGTTCCAGTTGCAGGACCAATAAAGCCATCGTAAAAACCAACTGCAATACTCACAATACAACCATTGATAATCGCAATGTGGTAAGGAATTTTACGCTCGGTTGCTTGTCCAAAATCTTTCTTGAAAATAGTGTAAATGGCTAAAACAATCAAAATGATTAACAAAACAGGCTTCATAAAATCATTATTGATAACCGTTAACAATTGCGAACCTAAAAAAGCGGATACAAATGCACATATAGCCATAATAGCAAAAAGTTTCCAATCTATTTTTACCTTTTTTAGATATTGTGAAGTTGCTAAAGCTGTTCCACTAATTGCTGGAATTTTTAGCGTTCCGATTATTGTTGAAACAGGTAAATTAGGTAAAAAAGCAAGTGATAATGGCGTTTGTATTAATCCACCACCACCAACAATAGAGTCGATGAAGCCAGCGCAATAAGCTGCCATGCATAAATAGAATAAAATCTCGATTTCCAAAACTGAAAAATTTTGGCAAATGTAGAAATAGAAAAGGACAAAACCTTGGTTTTGCCCTTTCTAAAATTTTATAGGATGTAAATTATTTTACAATAAACTTCACTGTTCCATAAGCACCATCAGCATAAGCTACGCGAGCATAGTATACACCAGCTTTTAATGCAGAAATATTAACATCTTTAGATTGTACTTCTGAAAGTTTTCTTCCTGTTAAGTCTCCAACCAATACGCTTTTTATTTCTTTGTTTGAAATAACATTAAGTGTACCACCATTTACAACAGCTTTTAATTCAACTTTTGTTGCTGTTTGTTCTGTCGTCGCTAATGTACAGCCTGGAATATCATTCAATTTTAAAACTCCACCTGTTCCTTTTGTATCTGAAGTGTAATGACCAACCCAAACAGATTTACAATCGTAAGCTCCGATAAATAATCTTTGTTGACCATCATCAATCTTAGTCCAAGTTTTACCATTATCCTTAGAATAAGCAGATCCTACACCTAATTCTGAAGCTGAGCTAAATCCTGTTGAAAGGAAGATTCCATTAGATCCAGGGATATATGAAATATCTCCATCATAATAACTATTTGATGACATAACATCCCAGTTAGCTCCACTATCTTCAGTGAACCATAATACAGCTGTATTATCTACTAACAATCCATATTTAGATGAAGAAAAGGACATGCTAGCACTTGAGTCTTCACCTGAAAAATCATCGACTGGAGAAAAGTAAGATTTCCAAGTAGCTCCTCTATCATTTGTATGTAAAATTCTACCAGTATTTGAAGTTAACCATAAATCTTCTCCTAAAAATACTCTACCAGCTACGTATCCATATTCAGTACTAACTAAAGTTGAAGGAGCTGTGCCTAATGTACTCCAAGTATTACCTCCATCTGTCGTTTTGTACATTTCGTATTTACCATTAATAGGATCTCCAATAACCAAACCATTATTTGCATCAAAGAAATGAATGATATTTCCGAAAGAACTAGTTCCAAATACTCCTGAAACTTTAGCCCATGATGTTCCGCTATTTGTTGTTTTCCATAAACCATTTGCAGCTCCAGAACCTGAAGCAGGTGCTGTTACAATAAACGCTGTTGTACCATTTACAGCTCCGATATCTGATATTAATGCATTCGAAGGTAAACTAGATACTAAATTAGCTTTCCAAGTTGATCCTCCATTAGTTGTTACCCCTACATATTTAGGATATGTTTGAGTACCAGCTCCATCAAAATAAGTAATCCATGCTGTATTAGGATCTACAATAGAGTATTCTCTTGCTCCAAAGGATTGTAATGGAATACCACTATTTTGTGTTGTATAAGTTTGACCAAAAGATACAGCTACTGCTGCTATCGATAAAAGAGATAGTAATTTTTTTCTCATAATAACGTGTTAATTAATAATTAGTGATATGCTAAACTATGAAAAAAAAATTGCAAAAAAAAATAAAATAGTGACCACGAAGGGATTCGAACCCTTACTGTCAGAACCGGAATCTGATATTCTATCCATTAAATTACGCAGTCAAAAGTTTTGCAAATATAGATAAATAGACTATTTGAGTTGAATATTTTGTCTAAAATTTCGGTGTTGAGTTGCGGTAAAATAATCTCTGAAAATTTGATTGATTTCTTCATTGATTTTTGAAGCTTTAATTCCAAGTTGTGGATAAATTTCAATGATAAATTGAGTGATTTTTTCAACAGTTTCTATTCCAAATGAATGAATTTCAGTTTCGATTTCTTCTGAAATAGGAGAATTATTTACTAATAAGTTTTCTATTGTTTTAGCAAACTCAATAGTTTTCGAAGTTGATTTAATAACGAAATGTTCGAAATCTGTTTGTTTTTGGTAATGAATAATTTCTAAACTTTTTTCGATAAAATGTTCAGCCATTCCAAGATAATTTACCAATAAAGTTAAATCAGCAAAAATTCGGAAAGGTATTTTTTCGACCAAATCATCACTATAAAATTGATTATAAATAAAACTATAACCTTGATGAACGATTTCATTTTTTACTTCGAAACTATGAGAAGATGTTGCAACCATTCCCATTGATTTCCAAGTTGAAATTAATTTAACTTGAGATTTATTTAAAATAAATGACAAAAACTTTGGTTCACCATTTTCATCCAATATCTCTTTTCCATTTTCGATTATTTTCGCATTTAATGTAAAATGAGTGAGGTAAGGAGCGCCAGTTGCATAATGCCACAAACCGTTTATGATATATTTATTTCCAACTTTTTCAGCAGTTCCTCCAAGCATTCCGCTTCCTCCAAAACACGTTTTTTGTGAAGAAAATAAATTAGAAGCAACATCAGATTTTAGATTTCGAGAAAAATAATTTGCACCACTACAAAGCGTTACAAACCAACCTAAACTTCCGTCAATTTTAGCAACAGATTGTAAAACTTTTAATCCTTTAGAAAAATGTAAACCAAGTCCATTGTATTGCTTAGGAACCCAAATATTCAACCAATTTTGAGTATAAATATGATCGAGAACTACTTGATTAAACGATTCTTTATTCAATAATTCTTGTCGAAGTTTGGGAATATCAAGCATTATTTTCATTCAAAATTTTTCTCCAATTAAAATATCCAGAAATTGCTACGCAAAATAAAATCAACGATAAAATAGCGTATAAATACAAATCTTTGTGAATCATTAATGGAATTGAAATAATGTTACTAATATTCAATAAAATCCAATTTTCGAGTTTACGTTTTGCCATTAACCACATACCTGCCCATGCAAATGCGCTTACAACTGAATCCCAAATAGGAACGTCAGAATCGGTGAAATGTGTGAGTG
Source organism: Empedobacter sp. UBA5987 (assembly GCF_002429865.1). Taxonomy (NCBI): domain Bacteria; kingdom Pseudomonadati; phylum Bacteroidota; class Flavobacteriia; order Flavobacteriales; family Weeksellaceae; genus Empedobacter; species Empedobacter sp. UBA5987. The sequence goes on along the minus strand of NZ_DJBB01000063.1, from coordinate 82,586 downwards.
CTAAATAAAAAATGGTAAAACTGCTTAAGACAATTCCTGTGACAATTCCCCATTCTTTTTTGTTGGCTGTTGAAATTTCAATTTCGTGTTTTTGTTGTCCAAATTTCCAATACAACCAGCCATAAATGCTCATTACTAAATAATAAATATTAAGTGTGAATTCGGCATATAGCTTAGAATTGAACATGACGAAAAGCGATAATGTAATTCCTGCAATTCCAAATAAATAATTTTTTGGATTGTTGAATCTCGCCAATACGACTTGAAAAATAGAAAAAGTGACACCCAGCCATTCGAGCCAAGTTGTTTGTAAAATAATTTCCTTCATCATAATTTGTTTTGATGAGGAGATAGAAGTTATTGCTAACATCAATTCCTCCGCCAGCATTATCTGGATCAGGTATAGAACAAAATTGTTCTTGGGTATATTCTCAGCTTTTTAGCACCCCATTGAAAGACAAAGATGATAATATCTATATAAATAACCTAAAAATATTAAGAATTAAGTTTAAATTATTCTTTAAGTAACTCAGGACGTTTAGATTTTGGTAAAGTTAAGATGACTAAATTATAAGAATCTTTTATCCATTCTTTGATTTGAATGTTTTTCACGTCTTGATGAATTTTAACAGTATTCCAATGTTTTTTGTTCATGTGATAACCAGGAATTACAGCTTCGAAAGTTGCGCGTAATTCGATTGCATTATCTGGATCACATTTGATATTTACAGAATCAAAATCGTCAATATTACAAAGGCAAAACATTTTTCCAGCGATATAAAAGACCAAAGTAGATTGATCAAAAGGAAATTTTTCTTCGACCAATGGAAGTCCTAAACTAAACTCTCTTAACTCTTCTATATGCATAAAAATATTTTTAGTGAAGATACAAATAAAACGAAAACGACCTTAATTACAAGGTCGTTTTCTATTAAATGTGGAATGTATGCAATTAATTTACATCCCACCAAACACGCGTATTGATGTTATCTGGTCCCATTTGTTGAAGTGCGTTCTGATAGCCTTCTGGGTTATAATTTCTAACACTTGTTGGATAAAGCATACGACGAGGCATTTTTTTATCATTCAACATGGTAGAAGTTGTCGGTAATTTTGGAAAACCAGTTCTTTTATATTCAAACCATTGTTGGTAATCTGTAAAGAATAAAGCAAAATATTTTTGATCGATGATACGTTCTAACGTATTGTTGTATTTAATTTTTTCTTGTGCCATAAATTCAGCAGTAGGCTCGATATTCGTCCATAATTGTACAGCAGCTTTTACAGCTTTATCATAATGAGTTTTTGCATCACCACCTAAACCTTTTTGAGCCATTTCAGCTTTTATAAACTCAACTTCAGCATAAGTCATTAATGGAATTTTCATCGGAGCGATAACAATTGCATTGTTAGGAGATGACGGATTGAATTTGTAATCAGAACTATTTCCTTCGTAAGCTGCAGGAACTCCTTTGTAACCTAATGAAGAACCATCCAAATTAGAAGCTTTATTGACTAAAATTGGTAAACGAGGATCATTAGTTTCATTCATTTTATCAATAAAAAATGTTGTGAATGTTCGGCTATCTCTATAATCTTGTGCTCTTGGCCAAGGAGATAAACTTGGTGCTAAACCAGAAATTTGTAAAATAGCAGATTCTGATTCACTTTCGAAAATAGGATAAGTTGTCGGATTATCAATTATTTTTTTAAGTTCTGTTAAGGCAGATGCATCACGATTCGAAATTCTTAATAATAATCTCATTTTAAGAGAATTTGTGAATTTTTTCCAACGTGTTATATTGATGTTTTTTTCACTACTTGGGAATAAAATATCGGTACCATATTTTAGACCTAAATTAGTTACATATAATTGATTTGCTTTCTCTAAATCATTTAATAATTGCTTATAAATATCTTGTTGTGTATCAAATTTTGGTTTTGTAATTCCTTCTTCTGCTTTGGCTGCTTGAGAAAAAGGAACATCGCCAAACATATCGGTTAAATTAGAAATAACTAAAGAACGAAGCGTTAATGCAATTGCTTGATAATTGACATCTCCAGCTTTTTGCGAAACTTTTAGCATTTCCTCCAAATTAACAAGATTTGTGTAGGCATTATTCCAAGTCGAATTTCCCGTTCCTGTTGTTACATCATAACGATGAAGTCCCATTGCATTGCTTGGATAAGGAATATGAACTTGCATCAATTGAGCTGTAATATCGTAGTTTTTTAAAACATTATTTTCAGCCAAATCATAAAGAACAGGATTTAAAACAGAACCTGAATTAATTTCTGTGATTAAGTTTGGATCTTCATTTGCTTTCTCAAAATCGTTTGTACAAGAGAAAACAGTTGAAATTATAGTGAAGGCAAAAAATAGTTGAATTGAAATCTTTTTCATTTTAATAAATTGAATGTTGTAAATTATAATGAAGCTTTTAAGGTTACTCCATACGTTGCTGTTGACGGCATTTGTCCCATTTCAACTCCAGGTACATAAGTATTTCCATTTAATGATGCTGTTTCTGGATCGTATAAAGGAAAATCACTAATCGTGAATAAATCGCGTCCGTAAACTGTTAATGACAATGCTTGTAAACCTGTTTTTGATAATAATCTTTTAGGAAAATCAAATGTTAAACTCACATCTCTTAATTTTAAATATGAAGCTTCGAATGAATTAGATTCTACATTTGCACGACGATTATATTCAGCATAATAAGTTGCCACATCAGCTTTTGTTGTATTTGGAGAATAAGTTCCGTCAGCATTCAATACAACACCATTTCCAATGATGTAACCATCTTCTCGACCAGGTAAAGAATCTGCCAATTTTCCTTGCTCCATCATTTTGTGATAAGTTTGTGAATAGACAATTCCACCATATTGTCCGTCTAATGTAAAACTGAAACGCAATGTTTTGAATTTGATTTCATTTGTGAAACCTGCTCTCCATTTAGGTGTTGCGTCTCCAACATATTCTATTAATCCATTTCTAATTGGAACACCTGTTTTTGCGTCATAAATGATTTGTCCAGCTTCGTTTCTTACAAATTTTTCACCATATAGAGCTGTAGAAGAACCTCCAACTTTTGCAATTTGATAAACTGTTCCAGATTGACCAAGAATCATTTGATTATCTTCTATTCCTTCGACTAAAGATTTTACTTTGTTTTCATTTTTAGACCAAGTTCCTGTCATTTTCCAATTGAAATCTTTGTTCTTAATTGGAGAATAAGAAGCTACAATTTCAATTCCACGGTTTTCAATTTCTCCTCCATTTACCACTCTTCTTGAATAGCCAGTTGTGATATCATTTGGTAATTCGAAGATTTGATTTTTTGTACTTTGTTGATAAACTGTAAAATCTAAGCTTAATCTTTTCTTGAATAATAAAGCTTCGAAACCAGTTTCCCATGATGTTGTAGATTCAGGTTTAATATCAGGATTAAATAATCTTCCAGGTACTACTGCAGATGCTGTAAAATCGCTTTGATCGTAATATCTATTTGTCCAACCTGTTGTACCTCCGTTACCAACTTTAGCAAATGATAAACGGTATTTTAAGTAATTAATTGGTCCTTTTATTTTGAATAAATCTGACAGAATAAAACTTGAAGAGACTGAAGGATAAAAGAATGAGCTATATTTTACTGCAACAGAAGAATTCCAGTCGTTACGACCTGTAAATGCATTACTGAAAGTAAAACCAGTTTGCCAAAATCCTTTTCTATTATCTTTATAAGCACGCCATAAAGTTCTTTCAGCCCCTTGTTTTTCTAAAGTTGGATCATATTGAAAAAATGATTGTCCGTCAAATTTTGGACCGAATGCAGAAGAAGTACTTCCTGTATTTGGTCCATCTGCTGAGGTTTGATATGAGTAATAAGGATTGCCGTTTTTATCGAAACTTTTTCCAGTTCCTTGACCATATTCATATTGAAAATCTGGCTAATTGTTAATAACGTCAATAGCTACAGTTGATTTATATTCTAAACCTAATTGTTTACCTTTTTTACCTGATTTTGTTGTTATAATTAAAGCTCCATTTGCAGCTTTATTTCCATAAAGCGCTGCTGCGGCAGGACCTTTTAAAACGGTTACACTTTCGATATCTGCTTGATTGATGTCAGAAATACCGTTACCAAAATCGATAGGTGAATCATCGCCCATGTAAGCAGTATTGTTTCCAGAAGAAGTCATTTCTGTACTCATTGGAACACCATCGATGACAATTAAAGCGTAATTTTTTGATTGGTCGATTGAATTTGCTCCGCGCAAAATAATTTGCTGAGAATTGATTGGTCCATTTCCTCCAGAAATAATATTAAGACCAGCTACTTTTCCTTTCAATCCCGAAGACCAGTTATTCGCTTCTGCTGTTGCAAGTTCTTCCGAACCTATATTTTGTTGAGCAAATCCTAATTTTTTCTGCTCTCGCTTTATCCCCAAAGCAGTTACAATTACCTCATTCAGTTGGTTAGATTCTTCTTGTAAAGTAATTTTTACTTGAGAAATATCTTTCGGTGTGTATTCAATAAATTTGTGTTGAGATGAATTTACCAATAATGTAGGATGAGCAACATTTACTGAAACAAATTCGAAAAAACCATCTCCGTCTGTAAATGTTTTAAAAGATGTTCCCTTGATGATGATTTCTACATCTGCAATTCCTAATCCGTTTTGATCAACGATTTGACCTTTGATTGGATTTTGATCTTGAGAAATCGATTGATGATAATCTGTTCCGGTGTAAGTTTTAGCATTGGCGTGTAAACTTAAAAATCCACCTAGTAGAAGTAGTGGTAATTTTAATTGTTTCATAGCTGTAAATGTGAAATGTTTATGTGTTAAAAATTTTAACAAAACTAAATCTTCCGTTTGTGAAGTTGTTTAACTTAGGATTAAGAGATTTTTAAGTAAACATTACTAAAATAAAGGTCTTGATATTAATTTTACATTTGAGTAAAGGTTTATTGACTTTTATTTAACATGGATAAATTGTAAAATATTTTATTAAAAAAAGCCACTTCTTTTGAAGTGGCTCATTGACGTGAATAAAATGCTTTTATTTGATAACTTCGAAAGAAGATTTTTCTGTAAAAGTGTTTCCGTACAAATCGGTTGCGCGAACTTCAATTGGATAAGTTCCAACTTTTAGTTTATTCGGTAAACGAACTGACCAAATATGTTTCGAAATTTCTGGAGCAGAAGGTCTGTTACCAATATTTGTAATTTCTGCATTATCAATTTTCATGATGGTTTCCATATAATTGTAATCAACTGTTGGATCCCAATTCATCTCTTTCCATTCACCATTATTTACACGATATTCAACTTTATTTGATTCATGTCCCATAAAGAAATTAGCATATAAAAAAGCACGATTGCGTTTACCTTCTTTTACTTTTTTTGTGTGGTACAGGTCGATTTGTTTTTCTTTTGGTGAATTTGCAACTTTATAATCAAATTTATATTGATTACCATCTACATGTAAAAAAGCATAACCTTTTGGTGTACCATCACGCATCGTAGAGGCCGGAACTCCTTTTGCATCTTTCGGTCCCGAATACCAATCACCAGAAGTTGTTCCAACATTGTACTCGTGATGAGGTTTTTGTTGTTGCCAACCATCTTGATTTGCATAAAAAATCTGTTCTTGGAAATGTGTATGAGCAGACATTGAAATTGTATTTGGGTAATCTTTTAACAATTCGAATAATTGATTTCTATCTTCTGGACGTGTGTCACGCAACGGAATATGAAATGCTAAAACAATTAAATGATCTTTTGGAACAAATTTTAAATCATTTTTAATGAATTCTAATTGATCAGGACGGAAACCTCCCCAATATCCTTTTCCATCACGAGGATCTGGATATAAAATATCATCTAAAACAATAAAATGTGCTTTACCGATATTATATGAATAATTATTTGGACCGAAATTTTTCTCGAACGTTTCATCCGAATATTGATCTTCTTTTGCATCATAATTCATATCGTGATTTCCCATAACATTGTACCAAGGTAAACCAACTTTCGAAACAGCTTTTATATAAGATGGATGCAAATTCAAATCATCACCAACCAAATCTCCTAAAGAAAGTCCGAATTCCATTCCTTTAATTCCTTTAACATCATCAATTACACCTTTAGAGAAATACTCGATTTCTTCTTCTGTATAAGCTTGAGGATCACCAAAAATTAAAGCCGAAAATTTTTCGTTTTCTTTTGTAGGAATTAAAGCAAAATCAATACTCTTTGGAGTATTTCCAGTCGGAGCAGAACCTGCATATTCTAATTTTGGAGAGCCATTAGGTTTGTTGATGTAGTAGAATTGTGGCTGATTGAATTCGTTTGTAGGAACTTTGTAATTTGTTGGTTTAATGACAAACAAAATAGTTTCGTTATCAATCTCGATTTGATATTCTCCTTTATCATTTGTCGAAACAACTTGTTTTCCGTTACTAATTTGCACGTTTGCCAAACGTTTTTCTGATTTATCGAATTTATTGTTTTGATTTTTATCTTCAAAAACAATTCCTTTAGCAAGTTGTTGAGCGTTGACAGAAGTATAAAAACTTCCAAATAATACCAGCGATAATACGATTTTTTTCATTGTGTGAATTTCTTGTTTTGTAGATGTTAAAATTCTATATTTTATGCGGTATTCGGATTAACACAACAATAAGTAAAGATTAAATTTAAGTAAATAAGAATAATATATTTTCAAATTTAATAATGGATGAATAATTGTCTTTGATTATTAAATATTCTAAATTTGCAACCGATTGCATTATGTTATGGAAGAGAAATTAAGCATGAGTTCACGACAAATTTTCATGCAAATTATAGGTTATGTAAGTTTTTCATTTATAGGTTATTTACTTATAGGTTTACCGTTGGCTATTTTACCTATTTTTATTACAAAAACATTAGGTTTTACTGAGCTTGTAGCGGGTATTGTAATTAGTTTGCAATATGTGATAACTTTTATATTGAGAGGTTATGCGGGAAAAATTGTAGATACAAAAGGTCCTAAACCAGCCGTTTTATTGAGTATGAGTTTGTTTATTTTAGCAGGAGTTTTATTATACTTTTGTTACTTCACAAGAAACAATCATTTTTTGTCAATAGCTATTCTTGTACTTGCGAGATTGGTTACTGGTGCAGCAGAAGGAATGGTAGGTGGAAGTCCAATAAACTGGGCAATTTTAAAAATTGGACAACAACATACAGCGAAAGCAATTTCTTATAATGGTGTTGCTAGTTATGGTGCATTGGCAATTGGAGCACCATTGGGAGTTATCTTAAATCAATATTTTGGACTTGGTTTTATTGGTTTGTTTAGTATTGTTTGTGCGATTATAGGTTATTTTTTAGCTAGAAATAAAGAGAATATATTAACTGCAGTTTCAAAAGTTCCGCAACCATTTATAAGTGTATTGAAAACAGTGGCTCCTTTTGGAATTTGTTTAGCACTTGCAGGTCTTGGATTTGGAGGAATTTCTAATTTTATAACACTTTACTACGACTTTTATAGTTGGTCGAATGCAGCTTTATGTTTAAGTGTTTTCAGTTTATTGTTTATTGTAGGACGATTATTTTTTAATAGTTCAATTAATACATTAGGAGGATTAAAAGTTGGAATTATTTGCATGATAGTCGAAACGATAGGTTTATTAATTCTTTTTAGTGCGCCAAATTCTTTTATAGCTCTTATTGGTGCAGGTATTACAGGAATTGGTTTTTCATTGGTTTTTCCTGCGATGGGAGTAGAGGCTGTTGCTTTGGTTTCAGATAATAGTAAAGGAGCTGCTTTAGCTGCGTATGGCTTGTTTATTGATATCTCATTGGGAATTACAGGTCCTCTAATTGGTGGTGTTATCAGTTTGTTTGGAATGTCAAACTTATTTGGTTTTTGTAGTTTGTTTGTGTTTATAGGATTATTGTATAGTTATTATTTACAAACAAAAAAAAATCGTTCAGAATTTAATAATTCCGAACGATAATATGAAAACATCTAATTTTAGATTCTTTGACGTAATATATTTTACCTAATTTGACATAGGTTTTTAGGATTTGTTCTAATTCTTTTTCAAGTTTAGCGTTTGAACTTATTTTATGATTAAATCTAACATAAGAAATGTCAAAAGCTGCACCAAAATTATGCGAACTGTCGTTGGATGATGCGTTTTTATTGATTCCTCTCAATCGATTTTGATCATGTAAAGTTCTTGTCATCGAAGTAACTACAAAAAAATTTTGTCCAGTTGTCTTTACAAAATCTCTTGCAATACTGCTCAAAATATCTCGACCTTTTGGAACAAGATAGGAATGACTATGCGTTAAATCACCAACTCGCCAACCATAACCACGTTGTTTTATTTTAACCAATTTACCTTGATTGATATATTTGTTCAACTTTTTATCACCATCAATTAGCTCAAGTTTATGAGATTTTGCGGCATTCAAATGCTGAACATATTCTTTAGAAGGTTCTATAATAACTCGAGATTGAGCGTAACCGAATAAAGAAGAGCAAATAAAAAAAGTTGTTAAAAATTGTTTCATGATTCAATTCTCTTCTGCAAAAATAGAAAAGAACTTTTATATATTACATTGTTGTTGATTTAAATTGATCGGGATTACGAACCGTTACATGAAAACAGTGTTGTCTATATTCTTTGATATAGTAAATTTTACCGTCTTCTTGCAATTGTTTTAAAATCGCTTCTAAATTATCACGATGAGTTTTGCTATACGTATATTTATTATTGAATTTTGTATACGACAAATCAAAAGAAGCACCATAGTTATGAGAACTTTCGCCTTTTGCTGCATTGCTATTTACTCGTCTTAAACTTGCTTGACTTTCTTCAGAACGGGTAAGCGAAGTTACAGTAATTGTAGCATTGTTTTCGTCCAGAAATTTTGAAGCAATTCGTTCCAACACAGTTTTTGCTCTGTTATTTAAAAAAGCTTTACTGTGTGTTAATTTCTCAATTGTGTACCCATTTCCTTCTTCAGGAATTGCAACTAATTTTTTTGTAGCAACTAAACCTTCAATATCATCAAAACTCTTCACGATTGGAATGTTGAATGATTCTGCTGCCATTAAATGATCGTCATAAGTTACTTTTTTTGTAGAGATAGAAGTGGATGAAGAGGCAGAATTTTCTGCTAAAATGTAACTTTCTTGACTTTGAGCTGAAATAAATATTCCGCTAAAAAGACAAGAAAGGGCAATTAATTTTTTCATGTTTTAAATTATTACGCGACAAAATTAGAAGTTACAATTTAATAAAGACTTGTTAAAAATTATAATATTTAGGTAAACTTTTTTTAAAATTTTCTTAAATCTGTTCTCAAAATAGCATTGCTAGATAGATTGATAGAAATTTAAATTTCATCACATTTGAAACATAAAATATTCTTAAATATAAATTCTAATAGATTAAATCCTACTAAATTCGCTATTTTTGTAATTATTATTCATTTTTATTTTTAGACCTATTTATAAAATGGCAAAAGTTAAAGTTGGAATGGTACAAATGACTTGTACTAATAACAAACAAGAAAATTTAAACAAAGCAATAGAGCAAGTAAAAGTAGCAGCTGCAAAAGGCGCTCAAATTGTGTGTTTGCAAGAATTGTTTACCTCATTATATTTCTGTGACGTAGAAGATTACGATAATTTCGACTTAGCAGAAGCAATTCCTGGACCATCAACAGATGCGTTATCAGTTGTAGCTAAAGAATTGGGAGTGGTAATTATCGCTTCATTATTCGAAAAACGTGCGCAAGGTTTATATCACAATACAACCGCTATTTTAGATGCTGATGGACAATATTTAGGAAAATATCGCAAAATGCATATCCCAGATGATCCTGCGTTTTATGAAAAATTCTATTTTACTCCAGGTGATTTAGGTTACAAAGTTTTTGATACTAAATTTGGAAAAATTGGAGTGTTAATTTGTTGGGATCAGTGGTATCCAGAAGCTTCTCGTATAACAGCATTGATGGGAGCAGAAATTTTATTTTATCCTACTGCGATTGGTTGGGATACGACGCAAGACGAAGAAACAAATCAAGATCAATACAATGCTTGGCAAACAATTCAGCGTTCACATGCGGTTGCGAATGGAGTTCCGGTTATTTCTGTAAATCGTGTTGGTTTTGAGCAAGATGGAGCAATGAAGTTCTGGGGAGGCTCTTTTGCGACAAATGCGCAGGGAAAATTGTTGTACTTAGCAACGCATGATAAAGAGGAAACAGAAGTGGTTGAATTGGATTTGAACGAATCTGATTTCTTCCGTAAACACTGGCCTTTCTTAAGAGATCGCCGCATCGATTCTTATCAACCAATTACAAAACGTTTTATAGACGAGGATTAATGAAGAAATTATTTTCACTTATAGCATTGATAGGAAGTTTTGCATTTGGTCAAATAAAACCAATTCAGATTGATCCGATTAATAACAATTTATTTGTTTATCAAACATTCAATTCGTTTAATGGTGTTGAGTATAATGCAAATGGAATGTATTTGGTAACGAATAAAGGAATCGTTTTGTTTGATGTTCCTTGGCAGAAATCGCAATATCAAGAATTAAATGATATGTTGCAAGAAAAGTATAATTTGCCAGTTATCGCTGTGTTTGCAACACATTCGCATGATGATAGAGCAGGAGATTTAAGTTTTTATAATGATTTGAATATTCCTACTTATGCAACTTCTTTAACCAATTCTAAATTAAAAAAAGAAGGAAAAGCAACTTCTAAATTTGAGATTGAATTAGGTAAAACATACAAATTTGGTAATGAAAAGTTTGTTGTTGAATATTTTGGAGAAGGACATACTTCTGATAATGTTGTGGTTTGGTTTCCGAAATATAAAGTGTTGAATGGAGGTTGTTTGATAAAAGGTGCTGACGCTATAAATTTAGGTTACACAGGCGAAGCTAATGTTATTGAATGGCCAAAAACAATACAGAAATTAGTTGTAAAACATCCAACGATTAAACAAGTTATTTCTGGTCATGATAATTGGAAAGCTACTGGACATATCGAAAATACGTTTAAACTTTTAGAAAAGAAATAAAATTGAACACTATAGATACATCAAAATTTCCAAAAGATTTAGGATATAGATTTCCTGCTGAATGGGAAGAACACGAAGCAACTTGGTTGTCTTGGCCGCACAAAGAAGAATCTTGGCCAGATCGTATTCATTTAATTTATCCAGCTTATGCTGAATTTATTGCTGAATTATCGAAAGGTGAAAAAGTTCGCATTAATGTAAAAGATGAAGAAATGAAAATTTTTGCTTTGTCTTTTATCGAAAAAACGGATGCAAATTTGTCACAAGTTGAGTTCTATTTTAACGAAACAAACGATGCTTGGTGTCGAGATCATGGTCCTGCATTTTTGTTGAATAAAAATAATCTTGATAACCCAAAAGTTATTGTAGATTGGGGATTCAATGCGTGGGGAGGAAAATATCCACCTTTCGAAAATGATGATGTTGTGCCAACAAGAATTGGTGCAGAATTTAATCTTCCTGTTTTTCATCCTGGAATTATTATGGAAGGAGGTTCAGTCGAATTCAATGGAAAAGATACGTTGATGACATCAAAATCTTGTTTATTGAATGAAAATCGTAATCCAGATTATTCGCAAGAACAAATCGAAGAATTTTTAAGAAATTATTACGGAGTTTCGCAAATTCTATGGGTAGAAGACGGAATTGTTGGTGATGATACGGATGGACACATTGATGATACAATTCGTTTTGTAAATGAAGATACAGTTTTGACGGTTGTTGAAACAGATGAATCGGATGATAACTACGAATTGTTGCAAGTGAATCTTCGCCAATTGCAAGAAATGAAATTACGAGATGGACGTCCATTAAACATTATCGAATTGCCAATGCCGGATGCGGTTTATTGCGAAGGTGAGCGTTTACCTGCTTCTTATGCGAATTTTTATATTGCGAATAAATCTGTCATTGTACCAACTTATCGTTGTGCAAAAGATGCAATTGCTTTGGATATTATTCAGAAATGTTTCCCCGATCGTAAAGTTGTAGGAATAGATTCTACAGATATTATTTGGGGACTAGGATCTTTCCATTGTTTGAGTCAACAAGAACCTAAGATATAGGTTTTGTCAAAATATAAAGAACAAAAAAGCTGAGTAGGTTGCTCAGCTTTTTTAATTTTAAACAAATGCGCTAAATCCTGTGATAGATCGACCTACAATAAGCGAATTGATTTCTTTTGTGCCTTCGTAGCTGTAAATGGCTTCGGAGTCGGCAACAAAACGAGCGACGTCATGCTCTAATAATATTCCATTTCCGCCCATTACTTCTCGTGCTCGTGAAACGACATCTCGTGTTCTCATTGTACAAAAAACTTTTGCTAAAGATGCGTGTTCGTCTAGTAAAATTCCCTCGTCTTGCATTTCAGATAAGCGAAAAACTAAAGTTTGCATTGCTGTTAAATTAGATAACATTTCTACTAAATGTCCTTGTATCATTTGAAAAGAAGCAATAGGTTTTCCAAATTGTTTTCGATTTCGAGTGTAATCTAAAGCGCTTTCATATGCTCCGCGCGCGCAGCCAGTTGCCATCCAAGCAACTCCAGCTCTTGTCATTCGCAATACTTTTGCTGTATCTTTAAATGAATTAGCATTTTGTAAACGATTTTCTTCTGTAATTAAACAATCTTTCAGAGTAATCAAGCCATTCTGAACAATTCGTAAAGCCATTTTTCCTTTGATTTTTTCTACAGAAAAACCAGGATTATCTTTCTCAACAATGAATCCTTTTACTTCTCCATCATCCAAATCTCTTGCCCAAATAATCACTAAATCTGCAAAAGTCGCATTACCAATCCATTTCTTTTGACCATTTAAAATCCAACCTTCTTCTGTTTTTTTACATGTTGTGGTCAAACCTCCTGCTGCACCAGAACCAACTTCGGGTTCAGTTAATCCAAAAGCGCCAATTTTATCAAATTTTTGCATTTGTGGTAACCATTTTGCTTTTTGTTCTTCCGATCCGCAAATATAAATTGATCCCATTGATAGACCTGATTGAACACCAAAAAAAGTAGCGATTGAAGCATCTACACGAGCCATTTCCATTGCCAAAACGCCTTCCATAATAAAAGGTAAATTTGGACAACCATAACCGTCGTAAGTGACGCCACAAATGTTAAGTTCTTTAAATTTTGGAATTAATTCGAAAGGAAATTGATCACGAAGCCAATAATCATTCACGATTGGTTTAACTTCTTTTTCCATAAAAGCTCTTACTTTTAACTGTAATTCGCGTTGTTCTGGAGTTAAAGTGTGAAAAACATCGTAGAAATCGCCATCAATTGGAGGAAGTTCTTTGTGTTTTTTATTTGGATTTAACATTTTCATCATTCCTTGAAGTTGTTTATCATCAAGTTTCGAAAAGTTTTCCATTAAAAGAGGTAAATCTACTTTTTGAGAAATTTTATTTAATTGCTCTAAATCAACAGATTTTAGTAGATGGATGATATTTTTTAAATTAGAAAATGCTCCTGACATATTTTGTGGTTTTTAACCAAAAAATTATCAAAGAGCATTCCTAAAATATTGTATTGTAAGAAAAAATTAAGCTTTACCTAATTTTATTTTCAAATTGTCTAACATTGTCGTTGTCATTTTATCGATATCAAATTTCGGTTGATATCCCCAATCTGCTTTTGCAACAGAATCATCGATAGATGAAGGCCAAGTATCAGCAATAGCTTGACGGAAATCTGGCGCATAATCGATTGTGAAATTTGGAATATGTTTTTTGATTTCTGCTGCTAAATGTTCTGGAGCAAAACTTAAACCTCCTAAATTATAAGATTTAAATTCGCCTAATTGTTTTGGATCAGCAGACATTAATTCAACAATTGCATTAATCGCATCATCCATATACAACATAGGCAAATAAGTTCCCTCTTTCAAGAAAGAAGTATATTTTCCATCCTCGATTGCTTTGTAATAAATATCAACAGCATAATCTGTAGTTCCACCTCCAGCAGGAGTTTTCCAAGAAATAAGACCAGGAAAACGAACAGAACGAACGTCTACATTATGATTTTGTTGGTACCATTTGCACCAATATTCTCCCGATAATTTAGAAATACCATAAACCGTAGAAGGAGTTTGAATTGTATTTTGAGGTGTATTGTCTTTTGGTGTATCTGGACCAAAAACGCCAATAGAAGAAGGCCAAAAGATTTTATCGATTACTTTATCTTTCGCTAATTCTAGGAAAGTAAGCAAAGTGTCCATGTTTAATTTCCAACCAAACATTGGATTTTTTTCAGCTGTACCAGAAAGCAGAGCTGCTAAATGATAAACTGTTTTAATATTATGTTTTGCAATGACTTCTTTTATTCGATCAACATCCATTACGTCAATTACTTCGTAAATACCATCGTAATCAACATCTTTAGGATCACGTATATCAGAAATAATTACATTATTTTTTCCATGAATGGTTTTTAATTTCTCAGCCAATTCAGAACCAATTTGTCCTAAAGCGCCGGTGATCAAAATCGTATCGGTTTCCATCTTAAAAAGTTACTTTTGTTTGACCCCAAATTTAAAGATTTTCTATTGAATATGGATATAACAAAATAATATTTAGATATTAATAAAGAAATCGATTGTTTTTTGTTAAATATATAAATATGGAATGATATATATAGAAATTTTTTCTGTTTAATAAGCTTTTTACAATATAAAATATCTTAAATGATAAAGAATTTTGTTTTGAAAGTTTTAAAAATGTTAATTTTTCCCCTCAAAAGTGTTGAAAATTGCACGAATAATTAAGACTTTATTTAGTAAATTTGTAACAAACGTCGTATTAATTTCGACATATCATATCAAAAATACTTAGTAGAAATATGAAAAAACAACTATTTGTTGCTGCATTTGCTTGTACATCTATGTTAGCAATGGCACAAGAATCATATCAGGCTTTTAATCCAAACTATATGGATAAGTCGGTTCGTCCACAAGATGATTTATATAATTATGTAAATGGTAATTGGATGAAAATTACAGAAATTCCTTCTGATAGAGCAAGATGGGGAAGTTTTGATGAGTTAAGAGAAAATACGGATAAGGTCACTTTGCAATTAGTGAAAGATCTTATTAAAACGAAACACGCTAAAGGAACAAGTGAGCAAAAAATTGCGGATTTGTATGATGCGTATATGAATGTTGATGCGCGTAACAAAACGGCTTTAGCACCATTACAAAAATATTTTAAGCAGATTGATGCGATCAAAGATATGAAAGGTTTACAAGATTATTTAATCGATGTAGCTGCTATCGGAGAGAATCCTTTTTATGGTGCTTATGTTTATACTGACCTTAAAAATAGTAAACAAAATGCTGTTTATTTAGGAGATATTGACTTGACTTTAGGTAAAACTTATTACCAAAAAGAAGATGCTAAAAATACTGAAACTTTAGCTAATTTGAACAAGTTTATTGATCAATTGATGCCTTATACAGGTTCTAAAACACGTGATTTGAAAGGTCCAAAAATTGTGGCTTTCGAAAAAATGATGGCGAAATACATCAAAACTGTTGAAGAAGATCGTGATCCAAATAAATCATACAATCCTGTAAAATTATCTGAAGTTAAGAATTTAACGAAAAATGTTGATATTGAGCGTTATGTAAAAGCTTTAGGAATTAATCCGGAAACGGTAATTATCGGTGAATTAGATTATTATAAAAATTTAGATAAAATCTTAAATCAAGAGAATTTACCTTTGATTAAGGATTATTTACGTTTTAAATTAATCAATTCTTATGCAAGTTATTCAACATCCGATTTAGATAAAATTAATTTCGAATTTTACGGAAAAACTTTATCAGGTCAGAAAGAACAACGTCCATTAGAAAAAAGAGGTTTAGCGTTTGTAAATGGCGCAACAGGAGAATTATTAGGACAAATTTATGTGAAAGATAATTTTCCACCAGAGGCAAAAGCAAAAGCTGAAGAATTAATCAGTTATTTATTCAAATCTTTTGACAAACACATCAAAGAATTAGATTGGATGTCTGATGCAACTAAAACGAAAGCGTTAGAAAAATTAAACAAGTTTACTGTAAAAATTGGTTACCCTGATAAATGGAAAGATTATTCTGGATTACAAGTAAAATCTTTGGCAGATGGAGGAAACTTAATTGAAGATGTAATGGCAATTAGCAAATGGCGTCAAGCAGAAAACTTGAAAGATTTTGGAAAACCAGTTGACAAAACTCGTTGGGGAATGTCGCCACAAACTGTAAATGCATATTTTAATCCAACTAATAACGAAATTGTTTTCCCAGCAGCAATTTTACAACCACCTTTCTATGATTATAGAGCGGATGCAGCTGTAAACTTTGGTGGAATTGGAGCAGTTATCGGTCACGAAATTTCTCACGGATTCGATGATTCGGGAGCTAAATTTGACGGTGATGGAAATTTAGTAAACTGGTGGACACCACAAGACGAAGAGAAATTTGCAAAAGCTACAAAAGCCTTGGCTACGCAATATGATGGTTATGAACCAGTAGCAGGAACACACGTTAATGGTACATTTACATCTGGGGAAAATATTGGAGATTTAGGAGGAGCTTCTGTTGCTTTTGATGCATTACAAATGTATTTGAAAGATAAAGGAACTTACGGAAATATAGATGGATATACTCCGCAACAACGTTTCTTCTTATCTTGGGCAACTATTTGGAGAACAAAAGCGACTGACGAAGCGTTAGTAAATCAAGTGAAAACAGATCCACATTCGCCTGGATATTACCGTTCTTTTGGACCAATCGTTAATATTGATGCGTTCCACGATGCGTTTAAAACAAAACCAGGAGATAAATTGTACAAAGCACCAAAAGACCGTATTAGAATTTGGTAAGATGCTTGGCAAAATTATTGATTGGATAAAAAATAGAAATAGAATTATTAAAATGACAACAGTTGAAGCAATAAACAATGCTAATGTAACATTAGTAGATGTTCGCGAGCCTTTTGAATTGGATACAGATGGATTTGTTCCAAATGCGATCAATATTCCATTAGGAGAAGTTCCTACGAGAGTAGAGGAGTTTAAAGAAATGTCAAGACCTATTGTGGTTTTTTGTAGAAGTGGTAACCGTTCTGGTCAAGCTGCACAATATTTACAAGCACAAGGTGTAGACGAAATTTTTAATGGAGGAGGTTTTCAGGATGTCTTAGATGTTTTGGAGAAATAATTCGTAACAATTATTATTTTATAAAAAAACCGATAAATTTTTATTTGTCGGTTTTTTTTATATATTATTGTATTTTAGATAGATATTCGTTTAAGTTAAAGCTATTTTAAAATAAATATAAAAAAATCAAAAAAAACAAGTGACCAAATAGGAATAGGTGTGTCATATAAATGTAAGCAGTTGAAATGTCAAAAGATTCTATAGAAAATATTGCAGATGACATTTTGGTGTATAAGATTGTCGAGACAAAAAATCAACATTTGTTCGGTATATTGTATGATAGGTATGCGCATACGGTATATAATAAATGTTTGAGCTTTGTAGAAGATCAAGCAGAGGCGCAGGATATGACGCATGATATATTTGTAAAGTTGTTTGTAAAACTGAAAACATATCAATCAAAATCTAAATTCTCTACTTGGTTATATTCTTTTACATATAATTTTTGTGTCAATCATGTGCAACGAAAGATAAAAGAAGAAAGAAAAAATTATTCGGTGACGGATGATTTGGTTGATAACTATAATGACGAAATTATTGATGACAAAGAAATTTTTGAATTAAAAATCGAAAAACTAACGCAGTCCCTAAAGGAGTTGGATGTAGAAGAGAAATCTATATTACTTATGAAATATCAAGATGAATTTTCAATCAAAGAAATTTCAGAAACTTTAGAGATTGGTGAAAGTGCAACTAAGATGAGATTGAATCGAGCAAAAAATCGTTTACTAAAAATTTATAACGCTTTGTAAAATGGAAAACCCTTTTAAGACTATGCTAGCCAATGAAAAGCTTCCAGAAAGAATAAAGCAAAAAGTTATGGATGATGTTGCTTTAATAAAATTATCGTTGGAAGTAGCCGATTTGGTTTCAGTAAAATATCCAAGTACAATTGGAAATTTTTTCGGAATCGGAAAAAAATCAATTAACAAACCGAACAAAAAAGATAAAGAAGGTTAACTATAAATAGATTATATGAATATAGGTTTAAATTTTAGCTTGTTAGAAAGTTTATATCAAGAAATGGTACTTATTTTTCCTAAAGTTGTAGGAGGTATCATATTCATTATCCTGTCGTATATCTTGCTAAAGTTGATTCTGATATTGACCAAGTACATATTGAAATTATCTAAAATAGATAATCTAAAAAAAGCATTAAATAATAACGAAGCATTAAAAAATTCGTCAATAGAAGTCGATCCATCTAAAATTATATTACAATTTGTAAGATTGTTTATCATCTTATTGATCATTATTATTGGCTCAGATATTTTTGGTTTAACAGTTGTTTCTAACCAAATAGGACGAATTGTAGATTATCTTCCACAATTTTTTAGTGCAGTATTGATATTTGCAGGAGGATTTTATTTAGCTAACTATATCAAAACTTTTTTGAGAAGTTTGATTAAATCAATTGATTTAAACGGAGCAAATATTATTAGTAATATCATTTTTTATATCATTTTGATATTTACAATTATTACTTCATTAAAT
Source organism: Empedobacter sp. UBA5987 (assembly GCF_002429865.1). NCBI lineage: Bacteria > Pseudomonadati > Bacteroidota > Flavobacteriia > Flavobacteriales > Weeksellaceae > Empedobacter > Empedobacter sp. UBA5987. The sequence goes on along the minus strand of NZ_DJBB01000063.1, from coordinate 63,779 downwards.
CAAGCTGGAGTTAATACAGATTTAATTACGAATAATTTATCCTTAATCTTAGGATCGGTGTTCTTGACATTAGCCATCGCGTTTGGATTAGGATCAAAAGACGTTATTTACAGATTATTATTGTCCTTTTATACCAATAGAAATTTTGAAATTGGACAAAGAATTATCATCGAAGATGATGTACAAGGCGTGATAATTGCTATTAACAATATATGTATGACAATACAAACTGCGGACGAAAAAGTAGTTTATCCGATTAAAATAATAACAAATAAAAAAATACGAATTATAGAAGATTAATCTTACCTACCTAAACCTATTTTAATAATTATTAACTAACCTATGATTAATTATTGAAACAAGCCGACTTTTAACCTACCAACCAAAAATCGTGAAAGCAAGTCTTTTACAACTAACAAACTTATCCGATTTAGTAGAAAATTAAAATATCACTTTCTATTATCTATCTAAATCAAACTAAACCAAATTTTTAAAAAGTGACCGAATTAACCAATCGGTCACTTTTATTTTTGTACAAAGTTTATTATTTCATATAATAGTTGTACATTTGCACCTCATTACATAATAATTATTAAATAATATTGGCATGTACTTAACATCAGAAGTAAAAAGCGAATTATTCGCAAAGCATGGTAAATCTGCAACAGATACAGGATCTGCAGAAGGGCAAATCGCATTATTCACTTACAGAATTAACCACTTAACTGGTCACTTGAAAAAAAATCACAAAGATTTTAATACAGAAAGATCATTAGTTATGTTAGTTGGTAAGCGTAAAGCGTTATTAAACTACTTAAAGAAAAAAGATATCACAAGATACCGTGCGATTATCGCTGAATTAGGATTACGTAAGTAATTTTAAACACAATGTAAAAGGGCAATTACGTAGAAATTGCCTTTTTTTTTGTTATAAATTAAAATAAGATATATATCTTTATATAATGCGGTTAAAGCAAACGGCTTTAACTTTAGACGAATTAAATACTAAGAAGACGAATGATTCCACAGGCGATCACAGAAAAAATTACTCTTTCAGACGGAAGAGAAATTACAATCGAAACAGGGAAATTAGCAAAACAAGCTGACGGATCTGTGGTTGTACGCATGGGCGACACCATGTTATTAGCTACAGTTGTAGCAAACAAAGAAGCAAATCCAGGTGTAGATTTTTTACCTTTAACAGTAGATTATAGAGAAAAATTTTACGCTGCAGGACGCATCCCAGGGAATTTCTTCAGAAGAGAAGCAAAACCATCAGACGATGAAGTATTAACAATGCGTCTTGTAGACCGTGTTTTACGTCCAATGTTTCCAGAAGACTTCCATGCTGAGGTTCAGGTCATGATCTCACTTATTTCTTACGACAAAAATGTAATGCCAGAAGCTTTAGCTGGTTTAGCTGCATCAGCAGCCATTGCAATTACAGATATTCCTTTCACATTAATTTCAGAAGCTCGCGTTATTCGTTTGAATGGTGAGTTAATGATTAATCCTTCAAAAGAGCAATTAGATCAAGCTGATATCGACATTATGGTTGGTGCTTCTAAAGATTCTGTTGTTATGGTAGAAGGGGAGATGAGCGAAATTTCTGAGCGTGAAATGTTAGACGCAATTGAATTTGCTCACGCTGAAATTAAAAAACAAATTGAAGCACAAGAAAGTTTAGCAGCGAAAGTAGGTAAATCTTTACCAAAACGTGAATATAGCCACGAAACACACGATGAAGAAATTCGCGAAAAAGTGTGGGCTTATGGATATGATAAATTTTATGATATCGCTAAACATCCATCTGATAAACACGAAAGAGGTGATAAATTTGCTCAAGTTGAAGCAGATTTCTTAGCTCAATACGAAGGAGATGAGGAAGAGTTAGCTCGTGTAACTCCTTTTGCTCACATTTACTTCCACGATGTACAAAAAGAAGCTGTACGTCAATTAATCTTAAACGAAGGAATTCGTTTAGATGGTCGTGATCCAAAAACGATTCGTCCAATTTGGACAGAAGTTGATTATTTACCATCAACTCACGGTTCTGCAATTTTCACACGTGGGGAAACTCAAGCATTAGCTACAGTAACTTTAGGTTCTTCTAAAGATGCTAATATGGTTGATGGAGTAGTAACAAACTTCGACGAAAAATTCTTTTTACACTATAATTTCCCACCATTCTCAACAGGTGAAGCTCGTCCATTAAGAGGAACTTCTCGTCGTGAAGTTGGTCACGGAAACTTAGCACAACGTGCTTTAGCGCAAATGTTACCAGACGATTGTCCTTATACAGTTCGTATCGTTTCTGAAGTATTAGAATCTAACGGTTCTTCTTCTATGGCAACAGTTTGTGCAGGAACATTAGCAATTATGGACTCTGGTTTACAAATGAAAAAACCAGTTTCAGGTATTGCAATGGGATTAATCACAGATACTAAATCAGGGAAATTTACAGTATTGTCTGATATCTTAGGAGACGAAGATCACTTAGGAGATATGGACTTTAAAGTAACAGGAACTGCAGACGGTATCACAGCTTGTCAAATGGATATTAAAGTACAAGGTTTATCTATGGAAATCATGGAAACAGCTTTGTTACAAGCAAAAGAAGGTCGTGAGCACATTTTAGGTAAATTATTAGAAACTTTACCAGCGCCTCGTCCACAATTGAAACCAAATGCACCAAAAGTTGTTGTAATCGAAATTCCTAAAGAATTCATTGGAGCAGTAATCGGACCTGGAGGAAAAGTAATTCAAGAAATGCAAAAAGAAACTGAAACAGTTATTGCAATTACTGAGTTAGATACAACAGGACGTGTGGAAATCAATGGTGTGATTCAAGAAAACATCGATCGCGTTGTAGAAAGAATCAAACAAATTGCTTTCGTTCCAGAAGTTGGTGAAACATATCATTCAGTTGTAAAATCTATCAAACCATTTGGAGCGTTTGTAGAAATTGCTAAAGGTGTTGAAGGTTTAGTTCATATTTCTGAATTAGAGCACAGACGTCTTGAAAAAGTTGAGGATTCTGTAAACATCGGTGATAAAATTGATGTTAAATTCTTAGGTTACGATGATAAAAAGAAAATGAAATTATCTCGTAAAGCTTTATTGCCAAAACCAGAGAGAACAGAAAAACCTGCTAAACCAGCAGAGAAAAAAGAGGATAAACCTCAAGATAATAAAGAAGCTTAATTAAGTTTTGATATAATGTAAAAAGTCCGAGATTTTCTCGGACTTTTTTTGTTATATTTAAAATAACGATAATACTTTTTAAATGAAGACATTTTTTACATTTTGTTTGCTATTACAGACTTATCTACTTTCTGCACAATTAAAATTTGAAACAAAATTTTATGATGCTGTTAATAAATGGGTTTTGTTTGATTCTAATGATTCAGATAATGATCACATTTTAGGCTTTATATATATAGATCCAACAGCAGGTTATACGCTTCGATATTATGGGTTAGTTATCCAGGAACCGACAAGTTTGAAATTAAAAACGAAATCTGATGAATCTTTAATTATTCATAGATTAGCTAATAACACTTCAGACGTATATGTCCTTAACGATAAAGAATTAAATACATTGAACTTGAAGTCTGAACCAGATAATTTTGAGCATTATAAAATTAATAACCCTAATTTATTTTTACTCAAACAAGGTAGTTTTTTGAATGGATTACAATTAAGTAAAGCAGCATTAAAGCCACTTGAAGAATTATATTTAAAAGATAAAAATTTTAAAGGTTTGGCTTTTGAATTAGGTTTTGCATATAATGCTTTAGGTACACCAGAAAAGGGTATTGATTTACTTGAGAGTTATTTGAAAAATAATAACACAGATTATTGGGCAATGAAAGAATTGCTTCTAGCTTATGTAGAGACAAATGAACTTAAGAAGGCTGAAGATTTATACAATCAACTTATTAAAATTTCTCCAAGTGTTGCTTTTAAAGCAGAAATAACAGTATATATAGCAAAAGGTTACCTTGGTTTAAAAGATAAACAAAATTTTGATAAATGGATTTCTAGAGCAGAATCTTATGCCAATGGTAATAAACAAATAATGAATTATATAGAAGCATTAAAAAATACTTTACCTAAAGACTAGTTCTAAAATAGCTTAACAGTTATTAATAATATTTAAGTCCGAGATTTTCTCGGATTTTTTTGTTACATAAATTCTAAATCTGTTTTTTTAAGATGTTTGATTTTATCATTTTTGTCTAAAATGCTATTTAGTTCATTAATAAAATTGATTAATTCATTATAATCTTTTTTATTTGATAAATAATTATTTTCTTCAAAGGCAGAAGTTAGAACAAAATGTCTATTGATAGTTTTATCACTAATAATAATATTTTTTCTTAGATTAGGTAGTGTAACAATTATTCCATGACCTTTTTGATAAATAGAGTCTAATCTAAAAATATTTTTATCTCTAATTAAGGAAATTATCTTTTCTTTTTCTTTTTGATCAAGAACGTTTTTTATTACAATAGTATCTTCAATATAATATTGCTCGAATTGATTTTTTTCAAAATTATATTTTCTAATTTCATCTATATATTCAAATGATAAATTAGTTTCATCAAAAAAATATTCAGGTTTTGATTTAGTTTGATTATTCAAAATAATAATGAAACCAACCATTCCAATAAAACCAATTAGAAAGCAAAGTAGATTAATGATTTTAATTTTCATTATTCAAATTTTGTGTTAATTAAATAAAAGTAATCGTTTTTTTACAATAAAATCTCAATTAAACTTTATTAAATACTTAAAGATTAGGAGAACTTCAGATAATCAATTATTTTAGCAAATCGTAAAATTGAAGACAAACAAATAATGAAAAAATTTTTATTATCCACGCTTTTAGTGGTTATGCTTTTTCCTTTTAAAGTGAAAGCTGACGAAGGAATGTGGTTTTTGATGTTCATCGAACGTCTGAATCACCGTGATATGCAAAAACAAGGTTTACAATTAACTTCTGAAGAAATTTATAGTATCAACAATAACTCTTTAAAAGATGCTATTGTACAATTTGGTGGTGGATGTACTGCTGAAATGGTTTCTGGTCAAGGTTTAGTTTTGACGAATCACCACTGTGGTTATGGTGCGATTGCTGAATTATCTGCTCCTGAACATGACTATTTAAAAGATGGTTTTTGGGCAAAAGACAAAGCTGCTGAGTTAAAACCAAAAAGCTTAAAAGTACGTTTCTTCGTTCGTATGGATGATGTTTCTAAACGTATTTTAGGTGTTGTAAATGATAAAATGTCTGAGTTGGATCGCGAAAAAGCGATTAACCAAGAGATTGCAAAAATTGAGAAAGAAAACAGCGAAAACGGAAAATATGTAGTTTCTGTTCGTTCATTCTTCCAAGGAAATGAGTATTACTACTTCGTTTACCAAGATTATGAAGATGTACGTTTAGTAGGAACACCTCCAAGTTCTATCGGAAAATATGGTGGAGATACAGATAACTGGGAATGGCCACGTCATACAGGAGATTTCTCTATGTTCCGTGTTTATGGTGACAAAGATGGAAATCCTGCGGCTTATTCTACAAGCAATGTTCCGTTGCAACCAAAACATCATTTACCAGTTTCTTTAAAAGGATATCAACCAAATGATTTCGCTATGATTTTGGGTTATCCAGGTCGTACAAATCGTTGGATGCCAGCGCAAGGTGTTGCTCAAAATGTAGAGTACGCTTATCCTGCTTGGGTTGAAGCTTCTAAAGTGACAATGGATCAAATGAAAAAATATATGGAGCAAAATCAAAAAGTAAATATTGATTATGCTTCTAAATATGCTGGAGTTGCGAACTATTGGAAAAATCGTGATGGAATGATTGAAGCTTTAAAACTTCATGGAACTGTTGCGAAGAAAACAAAAGAAGAAGAAAAATTCAATAAATGGGCTCAAAAAGGAGCAAACAAAGCCGAATATGGTGATGTTGTTTCGAATTTGAATAATTATTATGCGAAAACAAATTTAGATGCTCGTCATAACAATTACATCAACATTTTATTGCGTTACTCAACTTTAGCAAGTGCGCCATATTCTATTGGAAAAGCATTAGAAAACTATGCAGCAGCGAATGATGCAAAACGTGATGAAATGCGTCCGAAAATTCAGAATGCAATCAATGCATATTACGAAAAAATGTATTTACCTTTAGAAAAAGATTTATTGGCTGCTCAATTAAATCTTTATGCTTCTAAAGCGAGCGAAGCTGGTTTAGCGCCTTATGTTGCTGATTTAGCGAAGCAAAATAACAAGAACTTTACAGCTTATGTAAATGATGCTGTTGAAAGAAGTTTCTTCGCTGATCAAAAACAAGTTGAGAATTTCTTAATTTCTCCAGATGTAGAAGTCTTGAAAAAAGATCCTTTATATGTTTTGTCAAATGCGTTGGTAGAAAGAGCTTCTAAGCAAACAGATGAACAAGCAAAATTGAATGATGTTTATTCTAAAAACTTCCGTTTATTGGTAAAAGGTTTACGTGAGTCTAAAATTGGAAATATCTTATATCCAGACGCAAATTCTACGTTACGTTTAACTTACGGTTCTATTCAAAATTTACCAAAAAGTACAAATCCAAAACGTCAACCAGATGTTGCTTCTAACTATTTCACAACATTAGAAGGTACAGTTGCAAAACACATTGCAGGTGACGAAGAATTCGAAAATCCACAACGTTTATTAGATTTAGCGAAAGCAAAAGATTATGGACAATATGGAGATAAAGATGGATATTTACACGTAAACTTCTTATCAAATAACGACATTACAGGAGGTAACTCTGGTTCTCCGGTAATGAATGGTAAAGGTGAATTAATCGGTATTGCATTTGACGGAAACATTGAAGCAATGGCTGGTGATGTAATCTTTGATCCTAAATTACAACGTACGATTTCTGTAGATATTCGTTATGTTTTATGGGTTGTTGATAAATTTGCTGGAGCAAAACACATCGTTGATGAAATGACAATTGTAAAATAAGATTTGAATCATAATAATTTTTAAGGCTTCCTATTTTGGAAGCCTTTTTTTGTAGAGAGAATCTAAACGAATTACCTTTGTAAAAAATAAAAGTAAATGAAAGTTATTCCTCTTTTAGAAGGTGTTTTTCATGTTGATGCAAAAAAAGAGTTTCATTATTTAGGTGATAATATTGATGTTAAAAATCCCGCTGACGGATATAATCTTATTGTTCGTCCATTTTTGATACAAATTGGAGATGAAAATATTTTGATTGATTGTGGTTTCGGAACTGAAGTAGATTGTGAACCTATCATTCTAAAAAAATTACGCGAATATAATATTAATCCAAATCAAATTACGAAAGTATTGATTTCGCATTTACATAAAGATCATATCAACGGAATTGGAAATTGGGTAGGGGATCAGTTTGTATGTAACTTTCCTGAAGCAAAAATTTATATTCAACAACGCGAGTATGATTATGCGGTTGTTCAAACAAATAATTCTTATAACTATGATCGTTTAGAAAAGTTGAAATCATTCAAAAATATTGTATGGATGAATGATGATAGTGGAAATATAACGGATAATATCAAATTCGAAGTAACAGGAGGACACGTTCCGTTTCAACAAGTTTTTTGGATCAAAGAAAATGATGAAATTGTATTTTATGGAGCTGATAATCTACCTCAATTAAATTATCTAAAATATCATGCCGCTTTCAAGAATGATGCAGATGGTGTAAAAGCGATGGAAGATCGTTTGCGTTGGGAAGTTGATGCGAAAACAGAACACTGGAAAATACTTTTCTATCACGGAAAAAGAACAGATATAAAACAATTTTAGAAGTTATATTATAAATGAAAAGCCTTGTAAATGCAAGGCTTTTTGTATTTGAATTATATTTCAGTTTAACTTCGAGTACCTTTGTTGATTTTAAAATTAATTGACATAAACTATGCTAAAACTCTTAAAAAGATATTAACGTTTTATGATTTGTTTTTTATGGATTTAATAAAAAGGTTTATTGAAAATACATTTATATAAAAAAATCCTCAACATGTGTTGAGGATTTCGTGTATAGTTTTTTACATTTTTTCTTCACTGTATTCACCAAGTAACGCATAATAGCCAAAGAGTGCCATTCCAATAACAATAATTGGTGTAAGGACAAATAGAATAATAATTCCGAATACTAAATCATCTTGAGAGCCTGATGATAATTTAGGAATTCCAAATTCCATGATACAAAAGTAGGCTAAAACAAGTGATAATGCGATCCAAACGATTCCTAATATTTTTTTAATTGTTTCCATTTCTAATTAGTTTTTTAGTTAACATTTCTGTCTTTATTACTGATATAAATTGCTCCGATGATAAAACAAACAGCCGCAATTCCAATAGGATACCAAAGACCCTCTAAGTAAAACTGTGGATCTCCGTTGTTTTTGGCATTTGTTACCAAATAAGTAGAAACAGCAGGTAAAAGACCTCCAAAAATTCCGTTTCCTACGTGGTAAGGCAAAGACATCGATGTATATCTAATTTTAACAGGGAACATTTCTACTAAGAACGCAGCAATTGGACCATAAACCATTGTGATAAAAATAATTTGAATCCAAATTAATCCAACTAATTTCCATTTATCACCACTATTAATATGTGTCGATTTTTTTACAATTTCACTTACTTTTCCATCTACAATTTTTGCTTGACCATTTTCTAAATGAAGCGTTGTAACTTGTTTATAAGTCGTGCCATCTGTAAATGATTTTTGAATTGTATAAATAGAATCAGATTTTTCGTCAACATTTTTGATTTCAGCTTTTTCAATTGTTTGTGCTGCAATTACTTCTTTATTTTCAAGATTTGTTGTTTGATACATTGATTCGTAAATTGGTCGATACGAGAATACAGCGACAATCATTCCGATTAACATCACCCATTTTCGACCAACTTTATCACTCAGCCATCCAAAGAACACAAAGAAAGGTGTACCAAATAATAAAGCAATTCCTAACAAAGAATCTACTTGATCAGATTCTACATTCATCACCGTTTTCATGTAGCTCATCGAGTAAAACTGACCTGTATACCACACGACTCCTTGTCCCATTACAGCTCCAAAAAGTGCTAATAAAACGAATTTCATGTTGTAACGATTCCCGAAAGATTCTTTCAAAGGATTTTTAGAAGTTGTTCCTTCATCTTTTGCTTTTTTGAAAGCTGGCGATTCGTCCATATTTTTACGAATCAAGTATGAAACGTAAACCATCAAAATTGATAAAATAAATGGAACTCGCCATCCCCAAAGGTCAAATTGTTCTTCTGATAATAATGTTTTTGTCAATAAAATAACCAGTAAGGAAACAAATAAACCGACTGTTGCAGTGGTTTGTATCCAAGACGTCCAATATCCTCTTTCTCCGTCTGGTGCGTGTTCTGCTACGTATGTTGCAGCACCTCCATATTCGCCTCCAAGTGCTAAACCTTGTAATAAACGTAAGATTAATACTAATAAAGGTGCGATAAAACCAATTGATTCATAAGATGGAATACATCCGATCAAAAAAGTTGCTCCTCCCATTAATACTAAAGTTGCCATAAACGTATATTTACGACCAATAATGTCTCCTAATCGACCAAAGAATAATGCGCCAAATGGACGTACAACAAATCCAGCAGCAAATGTTGCTAAGGTTGATAAAAAGGCTGCTGTAGGATTATCAGCGGGAAAAAATTTAGTAGAAATTACAACAGCTAAACTTCCAAAAATAAAGAAGTCATACCATTCAATTAGCGTTCCCATAGAGGAAGCACCAATTACTTTCCAGATTGTTTTTTTGTTAGCAGTTTCGCTCATAAATAATGTGTTTTTGTGTTAATTCTTGTGTGTTTTTTTATAATAATATCATTGCTTGTATTGTTATCATGTCGTCCATGTGTTTTGGTTGATCGAAAGATTTTTGATATTCTACAGAAATTTTAGCATTCTGACCATCAATGTACCAGTTTCCACCTAATTTTAATTCGTTTGCAGGTTTTATTAGACCTTTGAAATCTCTGTAAGAATACCCTACATACGGCTGAATTCTATTACGGAATTTCCCTTCTCCTTCTTTGATGTTTTTAGGCAATAAATACCCGACATGTCCAGAAAACTGATTTCCATCTCCTACAACATTTCCTTGTACATAATTTTCGCCCATGTCCGAATTTTGATATTTCGCATAAGCTGTTATCGAAGAAGATTTTCCGATTGGCGCATCGTAGAAAGCATCAATAGCAAGATGAGTTACATTTTCTCCAATCAAATTATCATTTTCTTTTTTGACAATTGCATTACTTTGATTGAAAAATCCTGCTCCAATGTTAAATACTTTTTTAGTTCCTAAATAGGTTCCAACGCGATAAGGTAAAGCATTCGATTCTTGATCTAAGAATTGATAATCAAAATATCCTGAAACCGCATATTTTCCTTCTCCAAGTATCGCTTTTCCTAAATACTTTTCTTGTCCGTTTTCTAAAACTGTCGAAGAGTTTCCATCTAAAGTATTCGTAATAGCATCACTTAATGCTAAACGATAATTCAGTTTTCCAATTCGCCCTTTTGCAAACATTCCCAAATGATTTGAAAATTGATCAGACAAACCAAGTGTAGACCAGTCAGCTCTATTATTATCTAAGGTCAACATATTGATAGAACCTTGACCATTTCCACGAGAAATTCCACCAAAATTGTGAACTCCAGCACCAATTGCTAAATTGTTCGTTACTTTATATTGTAAAAACATTTCGTGCATGAAAAACGATACATCTGTACTTTTCCCCATCGGAGAAAGATTATTATCATAAATTCCATTTGCACCAAAATGCGTTAAAATCATGAATCGATCATTGATTTGTGAATAAGCAAGAACGCGCGCTCGTTTGATAGAAAATCCATCATTGGCGTGTTTTCCTTCGTAATCCTGAAACCAAGTTTGTCCCCAAAGAATAAATCGGACATATTTACTTCCTTCTGGATTTAATTTAACAACCAAACCGCCATCATATTCAGAAGCGTATTGAGCCTTCAATTCCGTGGCTCCAAAAGTGGATAGTAGAGCAAGTGCGACAAAAATTTTTTTCATTTTTTAATAAATGGTGTTAGTTGTACATTATTTGTGATTTTGTATTGACTTAATTAATAGACTTAAGTTTGTCTAAAATAATGTATTGAATAATAATAATGCTTTTTTTGATAAAGAATTTCTTTTTTATTTTATTAGTGTAAATAATACGCTAATATTTTTTTTAATTTCTTAAAAAAATGTCAAGAAAAGTTTTAAGTTGATAATCTGAGTTGGATTTATTTCAGAAAATTTATCAAAAAAAGATGCAATAATAATCTTATTATTTATTAAATCAAGAAATAATTATTGACTAATTGATAAAATATAGAAGTAATTTATTCTAAAATGTTATGATTTAGTAAAATATAATCTGAAATTATTTATTCTGATTAGAATAGTATAAGTAGAAAGCATAAAAAAGGTTTCGATTTTGTTCGAAACCTTTTTTTAATTTATTGTAATTCTAAGATAATCTAACAATGCGATACAATTCTCTTTGGAAAATTGCGCGCCTTTTAATTGATTATCATTCGGATTTATCGTGAAGTTATAAGCCGTTTTGAAATTGGCTTGTTTTAAATTGGTCTGATAGAAAATGGAGTGAGCCAAATTGCAGTTCATAAAATAGGCTTGACTAAGATCTGCAAAAGAAAATTCTACATTTTGTAAAGAACAATTGCTAAACTTCGTCTTTTCTAGCGGTAGTTCATAAAAAGATGAATCGTTTAACGTACAATTTTCAAATGAAATGCTTAATCCAAATTTATTCGAATTTTCGAGATTAAAACCAATCATTTTACAATTGATAAATTCAACTTGCTGAAAGCTTGTGTTTTCTAAAGTCGAATTACTCAAATTACATTCGATAAATTGACATTGAATAAATTTGATGTCGCTTAAATCTAATCAATTCAAATCACAATTTATAAACTCACAATTCTCATATTCACCAGATATATTTTGATTTTCTGAGAAATTAATTTGTTCAAATTTTTCTTCGAAATGATAATCCATAAGCTATTTTTTTACGATCAAATTTCTTAGGGCTAACCAGAAAATCATCACAATCATGTCAATGTAAATAGTAACTTTTAATTGATCGATTTGCGAACAAAGATTTTTTCCTGTTATAGTAGAAATACAAATGTCAACTCCGTCGGTTTCATATTTTATATGAACCATAGTGTTAATAATCATGTAAAAAACAATTGGAATAATCAGAATAATTATTGCTAATACAATGTTGTAATATCGTTTTGAGATCATAATTAATCTTCGAATGTAACTTCTATTTCTTGTCCAAATTGTAAGATATAACCATTGTTGTCGTAGATTGCAAATTCGCGCATATCCCATTCAAAGGCTTCAATTTCATACACAACTTCGCAATCATCTTTTACTTGATTCCACAACTCGTCTATATTGTCTACAACAAAATAAAAAGAACCTGTGAAATTAGCTCGTTCAAAATCAGCACCTTCATTTGGATAAGCCAACATAATTTCTACATCGTCTTTTTGCAAGCAAGCCCAAATCCAATCTTCATTTTGATCAGCAATTTTAAATCCTAATTTTTTATAGAATTTTGTTGTTTTTTGTAAATCTTTTGTCCAAATTATTGGGCGCAAACTTTTAAAAGCCATGTTATATTATTTTGGATAAAATTACTTCAATTTTTCTTAACTCTCAATTCCATTTTAAATGATAATTATGCTATTTATTCATATTATTTGACCGAAAGTTTATCCCATAAAAAAACTCCTAACAAGTAGGAGTTTTATTCTCTAAATCAAAACTGATTTATGGATTATATTTTTTGTTCAACGCTTTCAAGATAGCCCAAGTTTCAGCATCTACAACTCCATCGTATTTTTCTGGACGGAAATGCATCTGAAATGCCACAATCGCATTCTTAGTTTGCGAATCTATCATTCCATTTGTAGGAACGTTGTACCCATATTTCTTAAGATCTGTTTGCACTTGAGTGATAAAAACCGAACTTGTAGTATCCCAAGGGTATTGTTGCATAAATAGATATTTATCCGCATCATCGTACCACGCACCAACACCATAATCTGTATACAATTTTTTCCAAGGGAAAAGTGGTCCTGGATCTGGCTTTCTACCTGGCGCAACATCTGCATGCCCAATTACATTGAAAGGAGAAATATTGTAACGTTTTACAATATCTTGCGCTAATTCACCCACTTTTTTAATTTGATAATCTGGATAAGGCGTGTAATTTGGATAAGCATCTGTTCCTTTGTTTCCAAGATTCACGATTTCGATACCAATAGAAGAAAAATTTAGATTATCTAACCCTTTCCAGCTACTAACACCTGCATGCCATGCACGTTTTGTTTCGTCAACTAAAAGATTAATTGTTTTGTCATCATAATCATTTACCAAATAATGCGCACTTACATCTTTCTGAGTCAATACTTTTAACGATAATTCTGTATTGATTGCTGTGTAATGTAACACTAAAAATCGCACACGCTCATCTTGCGAAATAGATGGATAATAATCTGTTGTTACCTTGTACTTGTCGAGTTTTGCAGCTCGAGTCATTTCCGGTTGATCTGTTTTTGAATTAATAATGACTGTGTCACGAATTACTTTTGTAATTGTTTTTGGTGGAACTGTTTTAGTTGCACAACTAGCCAAAATAAAAAAACAAGAAATTGCGGAAAATACTAATCCTTTAAAATTCATTCTTTTAGTTCTAAATAGTCTTTTGAATAGCCAAAATTAAGCCAAATAATTTAATTTTTTTTCTAAAAAGACTTGTTTTGCAATAAAAGTCAATATATATTTGCAACCGCTTTATGAGACTAATCAGTCTTATTTTTAAAAGTTAGGAGAGGTGCCAGAGCGGTAATGGAGCAGATTGCTAATCTGTCATCGGGAAACCGATGCCAGGGTTCGAGTCCCTGTCTCTCCGCTTTTTTAAAGCTAGAAATAAAACACCACTCGGGGTGTAGCGTAGCCCGGTCATCGCGCCTGCTTTGGGAGCAGGAGGTCGCAGGTTCGAATCCTGCCACCCCGACGAATTTTAGTAATAGAATTTTGGATTGGTCCAGTAGCTCAGCTGGATAGAGCAACTGCCTTCTAAGCAGTAGGTCTCAGGTTCGAATCCTGACTGGATCACAATCTAAAGAAAACCCATACTGATTATCAGTGTGGGTTTTTTATTTATTTCTGATTTATTATAGTTTAATTTTCAAGTGAATTGTAAATCACTATTTTCAGTGAGATGCTTTATGTAATGTTTACTTATTTTTATTTTAAATAAATTGTATGAATCAACCAACTAGAATTAAAATATTAAGAATATTTTTAGGATTGACAATATTCTTTTTTTTCTGTTTTATAATTATGTTTAGTATTAATGGAACTGAAATAGCAAGAAGTCAAATTTTTTTGTTTGATTTTATAGCATTTACAGGAATTTTATCTTTTATTTTGTGTCCACTTTTTTCAATAATATCCATTATTTTTAACTATAAAAACTGGATATTATATCTTGTATTACTTCTAAGTTTTATTCCTTATTTTGGAATTTCAAAACTATTTGAACATGCTAATTTCGGAGGAAGTTTTTAATAAAATTTCGTCTTTCTAAATATGATTTTTCATTTTTATACTCAAACGTATTCATACATAAACTGATTATAAATTTTTATCTTTTCGTAACCAATGATAAAATGACTTATTTGGTATTTTGTTGATTTTTCAAAAAACGAAGACTTATAAAGATACTAAAAAAAGTTAGAATACTTACAAAAAAACATTTTTGTGTCCGCATTTGTCCACATTTGTCCGGTTTTGTCCACATCTGTCCTATTATTATTTATTCAATAAAGGTAACAAGAAAAATAAAATTCTTTTCTACGCCTCTATTTATCATGTTTTTGAGCAATATAGATTTTTAGTTGTTTTTTAGCTTGTTCGACCATCCTTCGACCGTTGTTCGACGAAACGGCATTTTCGTCGAACAACGGTCGAAGAAACCTCGAAGGAAAGTAGAAGAAAAAATGTAGAATTCTATTTTTTCAACAATGGATATTGTATTGTTATTTAATTGTGTTTTTAGGGGAAATTATTTTATCACATTATTGTAAAACATCTTTCCCTTTTTCACTCAACTGCTTAAAGTTAATTGCAGGAATAGTTGGATTCAATTCAGATTTGAAATTGGTAACACTTGGCGTTTCAAAAAAATCTAATTCGTATAAACCATCTTCCACGAATTGACAATCATCAGTTAAAATATAGATTTTAGGAAAACTTGGTTTTCGTTCTATTTTTACTTTTTTGATGTTATTTTGATCCGTAAAAACTTCTCCTTTCTTTGTGTTCGCCATTGTTTCTTATTTAGAGAACAAATTTCTTAATAAAATTGAATATTTAAAAAATCAATCCGTAATATTCAAAATATTTCTACCTTCGTTACAAATAAAACCACGTGAAATATACAATTCAAGCAATACTTTTGTTTTTTGTTTTAGGATTAACAAGTTGTTTACCAACCAAAACAGTTTCCGAAACTAAAGTTGTGACTTCAGAAATTAGCGATTTGTCGGGTAAATGGAATATAAATGATGGAGGAGATTACATTATTTTTGAAGATGCAACGAAAAAAATGGTAATGAAAACGGTTTGCGGAATTATTACGGCTGATTATACCAAAATAGATCAAGCTATAATTTTTAATCATTTAAAACAAGTGAATTCTGATTGCGAAATTCCTCAAAATTTGATTCAAAATTTGCAAAAAACTGCATATTTTAAAGTAAAATCATCAAATCAAATTACTTTTTATGATGAAGCTCATCAAGAAAAGCTAACTTTGAAATTAATAAAGTAAATCGCCTAGAAAAATATATTATGCTTAGCATAATTTTTTATTAAATTTGTCTAAATTTCTAATGTTGAAGAAAATTTTAAGTTATCCGTTATCTATAATCTTTTATATTTTTTATGGATTAACGTTGTTGGTAATGCATGTTGTGCAATGGTTGTGCTACAATTTGGGAGGTTATGCTGCTCATCACAAAAGTGTAAAAGTGATGAATGGTCTTTTGGTTTTTTGGACAAGAATTTTAGGTACAACGTATACCTATAAAGGAAGAGAAAATTTGAAACAAAATGTACCATTGATTTTTGTGAGTAATCACCAAAGTATGTATGATATTTCTCCGTTGGAATATGATTTGGCTGATTATCATCCTAAGTTTATTTCGAAAATAGAATTGGGAAAAGGAATTCCCAGTGTATCGTACAATTTAACGCATGGAGGTTCTGCATTAATCGATCGTAAGAACGGAAAACAAGCAATAGAGGAAATAAAAAAATTAGCGCAATACATTCAGAAAAATAATTATTCAGCTATTATTTTTCCAGAAGGTACAAGAAGCAAAAATGGAGTACCAAAGGCTTTCAAAGAAAATGGATTGAAAGTTTTGACGAAATATGCTAAAGACGCTTATGTTGTTCCCGTTACGCTAAATAATACGTGGGAAATAGAAAAGTGGGGTAAATTCCCGATGTATTTGGGCGCGAAAGTAACGATACAATACCATAAACCCTTAAAAGTGAGTGACTATAAGTTTGATGAAATATTCGAGCTTACCGAAAAAACTGTAAAAAGTAGTATAACCGCATAAAATAATTATATGTCAATAAATAATGTTCGCCTGGAAGTAATGCAATTTCTTGAGAAAGATATTGATGCTTATATGGACAAATTCTTAGTTCCAGCCGATAAAATTTGGCAACCAACAGATTTTTTACCGAATTCTCAAACAGATTCTTTTTTTGACGAAATCAAAGAATTACAAGAGCTTTCGAAAGATTTGCCAGATGATTTCTGGATTACATTGATTGGTGATACCATTACCGAGGAAGCTTTGCCAACCTACGAATCTTGGTTGATGCAAATGGACGGTGTGGTAGATGAAGAAGGAAATTACCTAGAAAATGGTTGGGCAAAATGGATTCGCCATTGGACAGGAGAGGAAAATCGTCACGGTGATGTTTTGAATAAATTTTTGTATTTATCAGGACGTATCAATATGCGCGAGGTTGAAGTAACAACGCAACATTTGATAAATGACGGTTTCGACATTGGAACAGCACACGATCCTTACAAAAACTTTGTTTACACAAGTTTTCAAGAATTAGCAACTTATGTATCGCACAATAATGTATCAGCAATTGCAAAAAAATACGGAGCGAAAAAATTATCGCGTATGTGTAAAATTATTGCAGGAGATGAAATGCGTCACCATTTAGCTTACACAGAGTTCGTTCGTCGTATCTTCGAAGCTGATCCTTCTGAAATGATGTTAGCTGTTCAACATATGTTCAAACTTAAAATTGTAATGCCAGCGCATTTCTTAAGAGCTTCTGGTGAAGAAAGAGGAACTTTGTTTGATGCGTTTTCAGATGCAGCGCAACGCATTGGTGTGTACACAGCGTTTGATTACATCGATATTATGCGAAAATTAATTGAAGCTTGGCAATTAGATAAAATCTCTGGATTGAATGCTGAGGCTGAAAAAGCAAGAGATTATATCATGAAATTCCCAGATAGAATGGATAGAATTTCACAACGTATTGTGATTCCTGAAGATGGACCACAATTCAAATGGTTATTACCAGCTACGTCTAAATAGATTATTCTAATCAAAATCATATAAAAAAGAGGCAATTCAAAATCGAATTGCCTCTTTTTATTTAGTAACTTTAACCAACAAACAAATTATAAACAATTACTTATGGACGATTTTATTGCTGCCAGAAGTCAGATGGCGATGTCGCTTGCCTTTCACATTGTTTTTTCGTGTGTTGGAATGGTGATGCCTTTTATGATGGCAATTGCTCACTACAAATACCTCAAAACTAAAAACGAAATTTACAAAGGGTTAACCAAAGCTTGGAGTAAGGGAGTTGCAATTTTATTTGCTACGGGAGCTGTTTCTGGTACAATGCTTTCGTTTGAGTTAGGATTATTGTTTCCTAAATTTATGGAACACGCTGGACCAATTTTCGGAATGCCATTTTCGTTAGAAGGAACAGCTTTTTTTATTGAAGCCATTGCTTTAGGCTTTTTTCTTTATGGCTGGGACAAATTTAACAAATGGTTTCATTGGATTTGTGGTATAATCGTTGGCGTTAGTGGTTTAGCTTCAGGAATTTTGGTTGTTGCTGCAAATGCTTGGATGAATTCTCCGTCAGGTTTCGATTTTGTAAATGGTGAATATCTTAACATAGATCCTGTAAAAGCTATGTTCAATGATGCATGGTTTTCACAAGCATTGCACATGACAATAGCAGCTTTTTGTGCGACTGGATTTGCGGTTGCGGGTTTACATGCTTATCTTATTTTGAAAGGTAAGAATGTAAATTTTCATCGAGAAGCATTCAAAATTAGTTCTGTTTTAGCAATTACAGCAGCAATGTTAGCACCTTTGAGTGGTGATATTTCGGCGAAAGATGTCTCAAAACGTCAACCGATTAAACTGGCTGCGATGGAAGCGCATTTCAAAACAGAAGAAAGTGCTTCATTTGTTTTGGGAGGAATAGTGGACGAATCAAAAGAAGAGATTAAATATGCGATAAAAGTTCCGGGTGTATTGAGTTTCTTGGTTCATTCAGATTTCAAAACACCTGTAAAAGGTCTAGAAGAATTTCCGAAAGATGAATGGCCGCCTGTGGCAGTTGTACATTATGCTTTTCAGATTATGATAACATTCGGAATGTTGATGATGGGAATAGCTGTGATTTATTTGATTGCTCAATTTTTTAAGAAAGATTGGCGAACAAAACGCTGGTTTTATAAATTGTTTATGATTGCGACACCTTTTGGATATATCGCTTTAGAAGCAGGTTGGACGGTAACAGAAGTTGGTCGTCAACCGTGGATTATTTACGGAATTATGCGAACGGTAGATTCCATCACTTCAATGCCAGGAATACAATATTCCTTTTACATTTTCACGTTTGTATTCATCACATTGTCCATTATTTTGGTGTTCTTAATGAATCGACAAATACAAATGGTTGCGAAGCTTTATGATCCAGAAGATCCAAATTATAAACCAGAAAAACATTAAGTATGATTTACGTAGTAATAGCATTTTTGTGGGTTGCCATCTGTTTATATTTAATTTTAGGAGGAGCAGATTTCGGTGCTGGAATTGTCGAATTATTCTCTGAAAAGAGTTACAAAAAACGTACGCAGAAGATTATGTACAATTCGATAGGACCTATTTGGGAAGCAAATCATATGTGGTTAATCATTGCAATTGTAATTTTGTTTGTTGGTTTTCCTAAGATTTATGCAGATGTTTCCAATTATTTACACATTGCGTTGGTGATTATGTTGTTGGGAATCATCGCACGTGGAACATCGTTTACGTTCAGAAATTATGATGCAATCAACGATAAATGGCACAATTTGTATGATGTCATTTTTACTTATTCAAGTGTTGTAACACCTTTGTTTTTGGGTATAATAGCAGGATCTATCGTTTCGGGAAGTATTGATGATAATGCACTTTCGTTTCAAGATGCATATATATTTTCGTGGTTAAGTTGGTTTAATTTTTCGGTTGGAATTTTCACTGTTGTGATTTGTGCTTTCTTGGCTTCGGTTTATTCAATTCAAACTGTAAAAAATGATGAAGATAAAGTGATTTTAAGAAAACGTGCGAAGATTTATACAGCTTTAATTTTTGTTGCTGGCGCATTGGTGTTTGCTGTTTCACTATGGAAAAACATTCCATTATTTAGTTGGATTATATCAGAAATTTACGGTTATATCGCAATTGCAATAGCATCAATCTCGATTGTATTATTACTTTCAGCCTTAAATAAAGCGAAGGATTCTTTGTTGAAAGTTTATGCTGGAATAATTGTGATGATGATTTTGTTTGCAGCATCTTATTCGCATTTTCCGAGTTTGGTATTATTTAAAGATGGTTCAACATTATCTTTATTGAAAGATTATGGCGCAATGAGCACAATAAATATGTTAGCTTGGGCATTATTACTCGGCTCGATATTTATTTTACCATTTCTATTTTACTTGATTTATTCATTTAATCAGAAGCAAAAAATATAAATACGCGTTCCAAATTTTTATTACAAACATACTCGTTTGTAATTAACCGAGTCTTTAGGAAAGGACAAGTGAATTGATAAATGAAATAAATCTGTTTAAATCTTTAGAACAAGGAAGATAAGAAAAAGAGCCTTATTTCGATTTGAAATAAGGTTCTTTTATTTTAATTATGTTTTGCTTGCCATTCTGCAATTTCTTGCTCATTCAGCAAACAAGAATTTAATTCTTGTGTAACTTTTTCTTTGTCCAAACCTTGTCCAATAAAAACAAGTTCTATCATTCGATCTCCCCATTCTTTCGACCATTTTGCATCAATCGTTTTTTGATTAAATTGATACGCTGCAAACTGAATTCTTTCGTCATATGGTATCGAGCACCACCAAGCCCCCGCAGGATCAATTCGGATACTACCACCAGCTTGACTCAAGAATATAGCTTCATCAGGACGATTTGCTAACCAAAATAAACCTTTGGAACGGTAAATCGTTGCAGGAAAATGATCATTCAAATACGTTAAAAAACGTTCTGCATGAAATGGAATTTTTTGTCTGTAAACAAAAGAAGTCATTCCATATTTTTCTTCCAAATGATCGTGGTGTTTGTGCGTACAATGTTCACCACATTCATGATCATGGTCGTGATGATGATGGTGATGCTCCTCTTTTTCTTGCTCTTCTAATAATTTTACCCAAGCATCCATATCCTGAATTTTCTCAAAATCAAATAAATTGGTGTTCAAAATTTCAGTTAATTCAACGTGAGAAAAACTTGCAGGAATTATTTTAGCAGAAGGATTTAATTTTGTCACAAACGCTTCAATATTCATCAACGTTTCTTCTTCAACCAAATCCATTTTATTCAAAATAATCACATTCGAAAATTCAATTTGATCGATTAAAAGATTCACAATCGGACGATTATCTTCTCTATTTTCTGTAAAACCTCGATCAAAAACATCTTCATCAGTTCCTAAATTTTTGAAGAAATTATAAGCGTCAACTACAGTTACCAACGTGTCTAAACGCGCAACTTTTGGCAAATCAATTTTACCATCTGGAGAAACAAAATCCAATGATTGCGCAATAGGACCTGGATCAGAAATACCAGAACTTTCGATAACCAAATAATCATATTTTTCTGATTGTGCCAACTTCTCAATTTCTACAATCAAATCTTCTCGCAATTCACAACAAACGCAACCATTGCTCAATTCAACCAATTTTTCATCCGTTTGAATTAAATCATTTTCGCGAGAAACCATTTGAGCATCAATGTTTACTGCGCCCATATCGTTCACGATAACTGCTACTTTAAGTCCTTTTTTGTTGTGTAATATATGATTAAGAAGTGTCGTTTTTCCGCTTCCAAGAAATCCAGAAAGTACCGTTACAGGTAGTCTATTTTTCATAATTTATGCTTAAAAATATATTACAAAGTTACGTTTTTATCACGCAAATTTTTGTTCAGAATCATTTATAAATTTTATAATGTTCTGTTAAGAATTTAATAATGAATCACTGTTAAAAAGATTTCTTTTATTTTTGTTCAAAATCAAATAAAATAATGTTTGTTTATAGTGTTATCACGTCAATAATTATTTCAATAATACTTGAAATTTACCTATATTTTAACTTTAAAAAATTCATTCAAAACAACTATATTCTTTTCGGAAATATGCTTTTGTGGTTACTTGTTTTGGGTAATTTTGGATATAATCTAATCTTTTTTGATCGTAATGTTGGTCAAACACAAACGACAATGTGGGCAACAGGTTTGTTTATGTTGTTTGGTTTTCCTCGAATTATTTTGGTTCTATTTTTCTTGATTCAAGATATTTTTAGAGGATTTGGTTGGCTATTTAATCGTGCAACAAATCATCCAACAAAAGAAGATTCTTATTTACCTTCTCGCCGAAAATTTGTAATGATTTCTGGATTAACAGTGGCTTCAATACCATTTTTTAGTTTGATTTATGGAATGACATTAGGAAAATATAATTTCAAAGTAATCAAGAAAAAATTGGCGTATCAACGTTTGTCAAAATCGTTTGACGGCTTCAAGATTTTACATATTACAGATATTCATTCGGGAAGTTTGGATAATCGTGAAAAAATAGAATATGCTGTCGATTTAATTAATCAACAAGAGTTTGATATATTGTTATTTACGGGAGATATTGTCAATAATTTTCATTGGGAAATGGATAAATGGTACGATGTTTTTTCGAAAATAAAACAAGCGCCACACGGTAATTTTGCGGTGTTAGGAAATCATGATTATGGTGAATATTCGGATTGGAAAACGGAGGAAGAAAAGCAAGATAATTTTGAGAAAATCAAAGCGATTTTCCCTAAGATTGGAATGAAATTATTATTGAATGAAAACCGATTTATTACAAAGAATGGTGAAAAAATTGCGTTGATTGGCGTTCAGAATTGGGGAACACGATTTAAGAAATTAGGTGATATTGATGCAGCTTCGAATTATGTAAATACAGAAGATTTTAAAATTGTGATGTCTCATGATCCTTCGCATTGGAATGAGATATTGAAAAATCATCCGAAACATTTTGACTTGACTTTGTCTGGACATACGCATGGAATGCAATTAGGAATTGAAGTTCCGAAAATTGGTTTGCGTTGGAGTCCGGCGCAATATGTGTATCCGCAATGGGCAGGTTTTTATGATTTTGAAGGAAAGATTATCAATGTAAATCGCGGATTTGGTTATCATTTTTACCCAGGAAGAGTAGGTGTTTGGCCAGAAATAACATTAATAGAGTTGAAATCAGTATAAAGTATTAGGAAAAAGCAATCAAAGTTTTTGATTGCTTTTTTGATGTATATCAATTCTGAAAATAGATTTTTATCGGATTATTGTCATAAAAAAAGAAATAATATGAATGAAGAATTAATTCCTTTACAGGTTGTAAAAAATGAATCAGCTTTTCGTTTTGAGCTGAATGTAGACGGATACATCGCTTTTATAGATTATAAAGAAGAAGATGATATTATCAAATTGATTCATACCGAAGTTCCTGAAGAATTAGGAGGAAGAGGCGTTGCAGCTGCTTTGGTAGAAAAAACATTGGTTTATTTGGAGGAACATAAAAATCCTTTGTTTCCGTATTGTCCTTATGTATATGCCTACATCAAGAAACATCCGGAATGGAAACGAATTGTTCATCCTAAATTCTCTAACTATAACGAATTGTAATCGGTTAACGAATGAGATTATTACAAGAAATGCGACCTTAATCAGGTCGCATTTCTTGTAATATTTTTGAAAAGCAATTTATTTAAGCTTTGTGATGATCATCATCGTGTGTATATGTTTGCTCAATTGCGACGTGTCCTTCCCATTTATCAACTGCAACAGTCGATAAAGCATTTCCAAGAACATTCGTCATCGAACGAGCCATATCACAGAAATGGTCGATTGGTAAAATCAATGCGATTCCTTCTGGTGGAATTCCAAACATCGAACAAGTTGCAACCACTACAATTAATGAAGCTCTTGGCACACCTGCAACACCTTTTGAAGTAAGCATTAAGACTAATAACATCAAAATTTGTTTCTCGATCGGCATGTGAATTCCATAAACCTGCGCGATAAATAGCGACGCGAACGTCATGTACATCATCGATCCATCTAAATTGAAGGAATATCCGAGCGGTAAAGTAAACGAAATAATTTTCTTTTGAGCCCCAAATTTTTCTAATTCTTCAACTAATTTTGGGAATACAGCTTCTGATGAAGTTGTAGAGAAAGCGATTAATAATGGCGCTTTGATGTGTCTTAATAAGTCGATTACTCGTTTTCCTAAGATGAAATATCCAACCAAAATTAAAACAGCCCAAAGAAGCAAAATACCAATTACGAAGGCGATTAAATATTTAACATAAAGTAAGAATATACCGAATCCGTACGTTGCAATAGCAGCAGAAATAGTTCCTAAAACTCCTAATGGCGCAGTCCACATTACATATCCAACCATGATTAAAACGATATGTGAAATTTTGTCTAACGCTTTCGTAATCATTTCTCCTTCTTTTCCATAAGCTGCCATTGCGACACCAAAGAAAATAGAGAAAACAACGATTTGTAAGATTTCATTCGTTGCAAATGATTCGAAAACAGATTTAGGAATCATGTGTGTAATGAAATGTTCTAATGTAAGCGAAGCTTGACCTTTTAATAAATCTTGAGCAGAACTTGAATCGATTTCAATGTTCAATCCTTCTCCAGGTTTCATTACATTGATAACAATAGCACCAATCACCAAAGAAGTAAGTGAAGCTGTGATAAACCACCCCATTGCACGTCCACCAACACGTCCAACCATTTTCATATCACCCATTTTAGCAATACCAACTACTAAAGTTGAGAAAACTAAAGGCGCAATAATCATCTGAATAAGACGAATGAAAATAGTACCAAGAAGTTTTATGTTAGTAGAAAATGTTTTAATAAATTCTGGCGAGGTATTATAATGTACATATCCTCCAAGCGCAACCCCGATAAGTAGGGCAATAATAATAGCTATAAAAAGTTTATTGTTTTTCATTATGCGATTTTAAACTTTTCCAAAACTACTATTTTTTAGCAAATTATTAAGAATATAAATCGATTTATACACCAAATTAAATATAAAACCCTTTGTATGTAGTGTTTACAAAGGGTTTTCTTTATGGTGTATTGAGTACTATTCTGGTTGTTTGAACGGAATTTCTTGATTTAAAATCTCTTCTATTAATGTTGACATCGGTGCGGTAGAATTTTCGACAATCGAATAATCGATGGTTGTATTTTTATCTACAGAAAGTTTAATCAATTCTTTATTTGGAAATTTGATGGGATAAATACACAATTCAATGTCTTTATTTAGATTTTCTTTGTCTGCATAAAATAAATGTGCGTAGAAAATTAATTGCAATTGTTTGGCTTTATCTTCTTTTTGGTAAACGGTTTCTATTTCTTCGGTTTTTACCGAAATATCTTTTGCATAACCAGTTTTGTAATCAATAATTCGGATTTGATTATTGACAGAATCAATTCGGTCTATTACACCTTTCAGTTTTACAATTTTGCCATTTGTTAGCGAGAAATCAATTTCATGCTTGCTTTCCAAACTTTGAATTATAAATTCATTTTCCTTTGCTGTAGTCACATCTTTAGATAAAACGCCATCTACAATTCGTTCTGCAATTTTATAGATCAAATAATTTGGTCCTTTATCCAAATGCCCATCTTTATATTCTTTGCTAAAATGTTCTTGTAAGGTTTTATCTTTTATTTTTTCGATATTTTTGAAATCATTTTCATGCAAAATATGTCCAATATAAGGCGTGTACAAATCCTCTAATGCGCCGTGTACAATGTTTCCTAATGTTCTTGCGCTTACAATTTCTTCGGCTTCTTCGACTTCATTCACATTAAAAACACGTTGCTCATAAAAATCTAACGGATTGCGTAAATAGGTCGAAAGTGAAGATGGAGAAATTCCATATTCAGCCCAATTTTGAAGCTTTGCCATTGTTTCATCAGTTTTTAGAACAATGATTTCTTTTAAAGGTTTTGTGACAAAACTTGGTGCAGCAAAAGTTTCTTTCACTTCGTGATTACTTTCAAATTTGATTTGAGCTAAAAAGCGAGATTTTTCTCCAGAACCCATTCCATCAGCTTCGGTATCGTACACGAAATAAGCATTTTTCGCACGCTGAATCAAACGATAAAAGTGATATGCATAAATCGAATCATTTTCTGTAAAAGTATTCAATTTCATTTGTTTGCGAATATCATACGGAATAAATGTATTGTTTTGTCGTCCCAAAGGCAAAATTTCATCATTCACAGAAGTCATGATAATATTATCGAAATTCAATAAACGCGTTTCCAATAATCCCATCAATTGTAAACCTTGTAAAGGCTCTCCAATAAAGGAAATTGTCTCGGAAGAAACGATTTTGTTGTACAATAAAAACAAGGTTCTGTAATCTTTGATATCATCAACACTCAACAAATTTTCGTGCAATTGATTGAAAACTTTTTTGAAAAAGAACAAATATTCTTTTGTCAATAAATCGTTCATCGAAGGATGATGCAATAAATCGTCTGTCCAATTTTTTAGATGATGAATAAATTCAGTGATACTTTTCGGAATATG
Source organism: Empedobacter sp. UBA5987 (assembly GCF_002429865.1). Lineage (NCBI taxonomy): Bacteria > Pseudomonadati > Bacteroidota > Flavobacteriia > Flavobacteriales > Weeksellaceae > Empedobacter > Empedobacter sp. UBA5987. The sequence goes on along the minus strand of NZ_DJBB01000063.1, from coordinate 37,360 downwards.
AAAAATAGATTTAAAGATTGATTCTCCTAACGAATTCTGAATAGAGTTTTGTGAATTAAATATTCTATTTTGTAATCGAATATCTCCAATTAATTTTCGACTTTCTTCCGTGCTAAAAAGAGATAATGTTTTATTTTCAAGAATTTGTAAGACATTTTTGAAATAAAACATGGTTCCTTTTCCTAACTTCTCCCGATTCATTTGCAACTCAAAAATTGATTTGAAAAATTGCGCTAACGGAACCGAACGCAAGGGAATTCCCATCGAAATATTAAGGTGCGTGATATTTTCGGGCAACGAATTGAGAATTGCTGGTAAAATAGATTCATCAGCCAAAATTAAAGCTGTATTTTTTATTTCATCTTCGTTGAGATTTCTAATTAAATCAGCAATATATTTTGCTTGTCCAACTTGTTTTGCGACACCAATTGTTTGCAAATTTTTGGGTTTCGAAAATTCATCAACCACCCAATTTATCGGTTTTATTTTCTCTTTATATTTACGAAGAAAAGAACCCGCTTCCTGATTTGGATTTTCGTAATAATATTTATCTGCATCAAAATATAAAGTGGCTAAATTCTCTTTTTCTAAACGAAAAATCAATGCTTGTTCTGCTTTTGTCAACGCATTAAATCCAGCAAAAACATAATGTGAAGTTCTATTTTCAACAATTTCTTCAACTTTTTCGCTCGCAATTCTGAAAACCATTCCAGCATATCCTTCTTTCGAATCCAATAAATCTTGTTGTAACTGAAAATATAATTTCGAAACAATTCCCCAAAACGTTAAGTGATTTTGAATGATTTCATTTTTCCCAATCTCAATTTTTCCATCTCCCCATTGACTAATTCGTTCCACCGAAACCAAATAGTCTAAAACTTTATGTGCAGGCTGCAAAGAAGCATCGATATCATCAAAATCTTTCAAAACAGTTGGTCCCCATTTGATAAAATCTTCGAAAGAATCAGGTTTGTCAACGATTTTTTTATAAGCTTGATACGCTTTGAACCATAGATTAATTCCAGAAATAATTTCTAAACCAGAAAGTTCGCTCATCAATTCTTCAATACTTTTCATTTGTGGAAGAATGATATTTTGCGCTTGACGCTGAAATTCTTGTTTGAAGAATAACATCGGACGTTTTCCTGGTAAAACTAAAGTGGTGTTGATAAAGTTTTTTTGATTTTGGACTAAATCTTTTACAACATTTTCTATGAATTGAGCCATTTTGAAATTTTCTTTCGTTGAATTGTTGTAAAAGTAAGGATTTTGAGAGACAATTAGTGGCGTTGAATTATTTTACTTCTTGAACTTTTTCTTTAAATAATTTTTCAAAAGTTTCAGTGATTTTATCCTCAGACATTTTTGTAGCAACAAAATATAATATGAATCCAAAAAATAACATCGGAATAGAAATTAAAGGTAAAAAATTATGAATTCCATTAGTAATAATTTGAAAAAGTGAGATTATAAAAAATAAAGTCACAATACTTATCCAAACAATGAAAAATATTGAAACAAAAGAGTTTAATTCTAAATTGTAAACAATAGTGGTTTTATTGTCGTTGGTATTGAAATGACCAATAATTTGAGGATTAAAACTATTTCGTCCGCTAATCGTTTTCATCAAATTGAAATGATCTTTATAAACTATCCCTTCAAATTCATATTTACTTTTAGAAAAACGAATTCTTTTTTCTTCTGTATTATCATTTAGTATTTTAAAAACTTCTTGTTCAGAAAGATTTGTCGTTATTTGATATGTTTTATTTTTGAAAAGCATAAGTTAAATATATAAAAAAGCGACTAAATATTTTTAGTCGCTAATATAATATTGAAAAAAAGAAATTCTTACTTAATCACTCCTAATTCTTTACCAACTTTTGTAAAAGCAGCAATTGTATGATCTAATTGCTCTTTTGTATGTGCTGCAGATAATTGTACACGAATACGTGCTTTATCACGAGGAACAACAGGGAAAAAGAATCCGATTACATAAACACCTTCATCTAATAATTTGTCTGCCATTACTTGAGATAATTTTGCATCATACAACATAACAGGTACAATTGCAGCATCACCTTCTGGAATATCAAAACCAGCAGCAACCATTTCTTTGCGGAAATATTCAGCATTCCACATTACTTTATCACGTAAAGTTGTGTCATTTTCTAACATTTCTAACACTTGCAAAGCAGCGCCAACGATTCCAGGAGCTAAAGAGTTAGAGAATAAATATGGACGAGATTTTTGACGTAACATTTCGATGACTTCTTTTTTACCAGAAGTAAATCCACCCATTGCACCACCTAAAGCTTTTCCTAAAGTAGATGTAATGATGTCTACACGTCCCATTACTTCGTTGTGCTCATGTGTTCCACGTCCAGTTTTTCCAATAAAACCAGTTGCGTGAGAATCATCAACCATTACCAAAGCATCGTATTTATCAGCTAAATCACAAACACCTTTTAAGTCTGCAACGATACCATCCATAGAGAAAACTCCGTCTGTTACAATAATTTTGAAACGATGATTTTTTTCTGAAGCTACAATTAATTGAGCCTCTAAATCAGCCATATTATTGTTTTTATAACGATAACGAGCAGCTTTACATAAACGAACACCATCAATAATAGAAGCGTGGTTTAATTCATCAGAAATAATAGCATCTTCTTCTGTAAACAAAGGCTCAAAAACACCACCATTTGCGTCAAAAGCAGCAGCATATAAAATCGTATCTTCCATTCCTAAGAAATTAGCGATTTTTTTCTCTAATTGTTTGTGTACATCTTGCGTACCACAAATAAAACGAACCGAAGACATTCCGTATCCGCGGTCATCTAACATTTTTTGAGAAGCTGAGATAACGTCTTTATTATCAGATAATCCTAAATAGTTGTTCGCACAAAAATTAAGTAATGTTTTACCATTTTCTAATGTAATTTCTGCACTTTGAGGAGAAGCAATGATGCGTTCTTTTTTGAATAATCCTTGTTCTTCTAAATCATTCAATTGCGTTTGTAAGTAGTTTTGAAATTTATCGCTATACATAATAAATCACTTTTTGTTTTGATATGTTTCATACAAATATAAATGTTTGCGGGCATATTTTTCGTATTTTTGTGAGATATAAAAATTTAAATTAAGTGGATTTTATTATATTATTTTTGTTCTCGGTACAATATTATTTTTTAGCTAAGTTTTTTAAGAAGAACAAAGTTAAAACAATTCTAAGTGTTATTGGAATGTATTTTTTTGGAATTGTTCTATTAGTATTTGCATTAGTGGCTCTTAAAGTAACTAGTATAATTGATATTGATATCATGAATCCTGTTGAATTGAGTAAGTCAAAATTTGTTTGGATTGGAGAAACAATTATTTTTCTATTTATTGGTGTTTTCTATTACTATCATCTTAAACGTAAATGGACAATGGAAATGTTTTCTGCAGATATCGAAAAGCGTAAAGATGAAATTCTACAAAATTTAGAAGTTAATCAAAAAATAAATCCAGTAAAATTGGACGTTTATCCTCATTTTCATACGGTTAATGAAAAAAATATTCATTTGGTTCAACCTTTAGCAAATGAGATTTGGAACGAATGTTACAAAGATTTATTATCCCAAGATCAAATCAATTATATGATTGATATGATGTATAATACTGACAAAGTAAACGAAGGAATTGCAAATGGAGATGTTTGGGAAATCCTGAAAATTGATAATGTTCCGTCTGGTTATTTGCATTACAAATTAGATGAAAATAATACTGTTTTCTTATCCAAAATTTACTTGAAAGAGTCTAATCAAACCAAAGGAATTGGACAATTGATGTTGAATAGAGTTGTAGATTATGCGCGAGAAAAAGGAGCAAAAGCTGTTCATTTAACAGTGAATAAACACAATGCGAAAGCAATTCGTTTTTATGAGAAAAATGGTTTCAAGAATATGGAATCAAAAACATTTGACATTGGAAATGGATATATTATGGATGATTATATTTATCAGAAATCCATTTAAAAATAAGGTTTTAATCAAAATATAAAGTCATTACGGTTTGTAATGGCTTTTTTTATGTTGTAAACAAAGTGTCTAGAACCAAGCTGACTTAATTCGTAATGTCGTGAGGTTGATTTAGTTTTTAAAGTGATGAGAAGCTGAATTCAATTCAGCTTGACATTTTCCGCTAATTTATTATTGAAAATAGATCTTAATTTATCGGAGTCATATTGAACTTGTTTCAATATCGCATCCAGAGCTTAGAACTGTTAATTCTTAATGTAAAACAAAAAGGACTTCAATTAGAAGTCCTTTTGTTATTTTTCTCTTTCGATAACGTATTTCACCATTGTTTCCAATGAATTTCGAAATTCACTTTCTGGGAATTCGTATAGTATATCTAAAGCCTCTTGGCTATATTGTTTCATCATTTTTTGCGTGTACTCAATTCCGCCGTGATCTTTTACATACTGAATAATTTCTCGTACACGTTTTTTGTCATTGTTGTAACGTTTTACCGAATTAATCAACCATTTTTTGTCTTTTTCATTCGCTGTATTGATTGAATAAATCAACGGTAACGTCATTTTTTGTTCTTTGATGTCAATTCCGACAGGCTTTCCAATTGCATTAGAAGTGGTATAATCAAACAAATCATCTTTAATCTGAAAGGCAATTCCAACCAATTCACCAAAACGATGCATTTTTTTCGCTACTTCTTCCGAACAACCAACAGAACGTGCTCCAGCCTCACAACAAGCTGCGATAAGCGTTGCCGTTTTCATTCGAATAATCTCGAAGTATACATCTTCTGTAATATCAAGTTTTCGCGCTTTTTCGATTTGCAATAATTCACCTTCCGAAATTTCCTGTATCGCAACCGAAACAACTTCAAGTAAATCAAAATCTTTGTTTTTAGTCGAAATAATTAAGGTCTTTGACAAAAAATAATCTCCCACCAAAATAGCTACTTTGTTCTTCCAAATCGCATTAAGTGAAAAGAAACCACGACGCAATGTACTATCATCCACTACATCATCGTGTACTAAAGTTGCGGTGTGAATAAGCTCGATAAAAGAAGCTGCACGATAGGTACGTTCTTGTACTTCGCCATTTAATTTTGCAGTTAAAAATACAAACATCGGACGCATTTGTTTTCCTTTTCTGCGCACGATATAATTGGAAATACGGTCAAGAAGCGAAACATTACTCTTCATCGATTCGAAGAATTTCTGTTCAAACAATTTCATTTCCTCCGCGATCGGAGCTTTAATCAAATCTACCGTGTTACCCAAAATTTATTTTTTTAATTCGTAAAATTATTGATGCAATGTACAACCTGTTTTGCATAGAATCCTTTATAGTTAAATTCCTCTCCGCTAAAACAAATTTTGTTTTCGGTTGGCAAAACTGAAATACCTTCCAATTGTCCCAACTGTGTCGTGAAGCCCAAAGGTAAACTTATTTTTTTAACTTGAGAAGTGAAGAATAACTGATTGTTATCTTTTGGCAAATCGAACCAATTGATAAAAGTTAACGCTTCTTTTGTGTAGCCCAATAGATAAATTCCTTTGGTAGAACTATTTACATCAGCATCGATATAAGCAGCAGCTACAGCGTAATTTGTAGGAAAAGTTTCTAACTTTTTGGCTGCGTGTTTTTTAGAAGAGTCAATAGGAACAACATAATGAGACGTTGACATATTTGACCATTCTTTTGTAAAAATATGCAATTGATTTTGGTAGACAAAAAATGCTTCTGCGTCCCAATTTGTCGTCATATTTTTGAACTGAAAAGTTTCTTGTTCTGGATAATAAAATTCTATTTTTTCAGCTTTTAATTGCTGATAAGATTTTGAATAATCGATGTTTGATTTCTGGATAAAATAAATGGCTAAATCTTTTCGTTTGCCCAAATTATTTCCAAAATCAGCAAAATAAATTCGATTATCATCCGAAGACAATTCTTCCCAATCGATATTTGGAGCATTTGTGATGAAAATAGTATTGATAATTTTACCTGTTTTTGCATCAAAACGATACAATTCTGGTTTGGAATCAGAATCGTTTAAACCCCAAAAAGAAGCCACATTTTTATCTTCTTTTTCATATTCTAAAGTCGAAATTTCGTTCAAAGTAGGCGGTAAGTTGATACTTTCCATTTTATAATCATCAATAGAAATTGTATCGATGTTTTCTACTATTTGCGCGAAAGAGAATTTAGTCAGAATCAAAAATAAAAATATGGCTAAATATTTCATTTGATTATGTTTTAATCATTTCCAGTTTTATTGGCTAATTGTCCGCAAGCTGCATCAATATCTTTTCCGCGACTACGACGTACATTTACCACAATATTGTTGGATTCTAAAGCTTTGATATAATTGTTAACTGCTTCTTCTGATGCTTGTTTGTAGATTCCGTCATCAATCGAATTATATTCGATAATATTCACTTTAGAAGGAATTTTTCGACAGAATTTTACCAATGCATCGATATCTTCTTTTTTATCATTAACACCGCCCCAAACAATATATTCGAACGTAATTCGTAAACCTGTTTGTTGGTACCAATATTGAAGACTATCCATTAAATCCGTCAACGGAAATTTAACAGAAAAAGGCATAATCACATTACGAACTTCTTCTCGAGCCGAATGTAAAGATACCGCAAGGTTAACACGTAAATCTTCGTCAGCCAGTTTTTCAATCATTTTAGGAATTCCCGAAGTAGAAACTGTAATTCGTCTTGGAGCCATTCCTAGTCCTTCTGGCAATGTGATTTTTTTGATGGCAGAAATTACTTCGTTATAATTTAACAAAGGTTCTCCCATTCCCATAAATACGATATTGCTTAAAGGACGATTGAAATAACGTTTACTTTCTTCATCGATAATCACAACTTGATCGACGATTTCGGCAGCTGTTAAGTTACGCATACGTTTTAATTGCGCTGTTGCACAAAAAGTACAATCCAAGCTACAACCAACTTGCGAAGAAACGCATGCAGTTGTGCGAGAATCAGTCGGAATTAAAACAGATTCCACAACGTTACCATCATGAAGTTTAACCGCATTCTTGATGGTTCCGTCGTTAGATTTTTGTAGAAGATCAACTTCAACAGGTTGAATTTGGAAAGATTCTCCCAATTGCTCACGTAGAGCTTTTGAGATATTCGTCATGTCATCAAATTGATGCGCATTCTTTTTCCATAACCATTCGTACACTTGTTTTGCGCGGAATGATTTTTCTCCAATCTCTTTGAAATAATCTTCAATCTCAGCTTGTGAAAGCTTTCGTATATCTTTTTTTGTTGTACTCAAACTTGTCTTATAAGATTAACATTGCATCTCCGTAAGAGTAGAATTTGTATCCTTCTTTTACAGCTTCGTTGTATGCTTTCATTGTTAAATCGTGACCAGCAAACGCAGAAATCATCATGATTAATGTAGATTTTGGCGTGTGGAAGTTTGTAATCATACAATTTGCAATAGAGAAATCATATGGAGGGTGAATAAATTTGTTTGTCCAACCATCAAAAGCATTTAAATGACCATCTGCAGAAACAGAAGATTCGATAGAACGCATAGAAGTTGTACCAATAGCACAAACTTTTTTCTTCTCGTCAATTGCACGATTTACTAAATCAGCAGATTCTTGAGGAATAATAACTTGCTCAGACTCCATTTTGTGTTTAGATAAATCTTCAACCTCTACAGCCTGAAAAGTTCCTAAACCAATGTGTAATGTTAATTCAGCAAAATCAACTCCTTTGATTTCTAAACGTTTTAATAAGTGTTTAGAAAAGTGTAAACCAGCTGTAGGCGCAGCAACTGCTCCTTCGTGTTTTGCATAAATTGTTTGGTAACGCTCTGCATCTTCTGGCTCAACGTCACGTAAAATATATTTTGGAAGTGGAGTTTCTCCTAATTCTTTCAATTTTGCACGGAATTCTTCGTAAGATCCATCAAATAAGAAACGTAAAGTACGTCCACGAGAAGTCGTATTGTCAACAACCTCTGCAACTAATGTATCATCATTATCGAAGAATAATTTATTTCCGATACGGATTTTACGCGCTGGATCAACCAAAACATCCCATAAACGAGTCTCAGCATCTAATTCTCTTAACAAGAAAACTTCGATTTGAGCACCAGTTTTCTCTTTGTTACCCATCAAACGAGCAGGAAAAACTTTCGTATTGTTACGAATCATTACATCTCCTTCGTCGAAATACTCGATAAGATCTTTAAATTGTCTATGTTCAATTTCTCCGGTGTCACGGTGAACAACCATTAAGCGAGCTTCGTCTCTGTTTTCAGAAGGACGATCTGCTAAAAGTTCTTCAGGTAAAGTAAAGTCGAAATCGGAGGTTTTCATTTTCATAATTGTACAATTTTTTGCAAATATACGATGTCAGCACCCCCTTTGTCAAGTGAAATGAGGTATTTTATGAAATTGCTAACGTTTAAATGTTTATTTTTGACGAAAGACTTATAGATATTATCAAGTTTTTTAATACTTATTTGAAAAATAAAATGAAAACGAACCTACTAATTTTGTCCGCGATTTTCACACTTTTTAGTTGTAATAAATCTGAACAAAAGAATGAAGAATCTGCTGAAATAGAAAAGATTGATTCTGTTGCAAAAAAAGAATCACCAGAATCTGAAATTCCGAAAGAATTGATAAAAGCACCAGATTTTTCTTTGGCTGATATCAATGGAAAACGATTTGACTTATCAGATTTCAAAGGAAAATATGTCTACATGGATATTTGGGCAACATGGTGTGGACCTTGCAAAGTTCAAATTCCTTTTATGAAAGAATTGGAAAAACAATTTCATGATGCGCCAATTCATTTTGTAAGTGTTTCTTTGGATAAATTAGAAGATAAGCCAATTTGGGAAAAAATGGTGAGAGAAAATCAGATGTCTGGTGTACAGTTATTTGCAGGAAGAGAAGATAACTTTGGCTTTGATTATAAGATAGAATACATTCCGACTTTTATTATTTTAGACAAAGAAGGAAATATTATGATAGATCGTGCACCTGCTCCGATGGATTATCAAACAGGAGGAATCAATCAACAATTGGTTGATCTTCTCAAGATGATGAAATAAAAAAAATAGTTTTTAAAAATGCCTCTAAAATTATGCTTTTTAGAGGTGTTTTTTTTAATGTATGTAGATTTATTTTCTTAAATATGTTTTAATAAGTTATTAAAATGGTGTTTTTATTAATTATTTATTAAATAATTCCGTATTATTTTTTTGTATTGATATTTAAAATGTATATTTGTATTACTAATATTTAATGAATTAATACATGAAGAAAATTTTACTATTATGTGGTATAGCGCTAGGTATTGGCGCGAATGCACAAGTCTCAGTTAAAGAGGGGTTCGAAGGAACAGCGCTTCCGACGACTTGGGTTGGAGCTGGAGGTTATACACCAGCTAGCTATACAGGAGTGTATAATAATGCGGGGTGTACTGGAGCTGACAGAGCTTGGGGAGCTGCTTTAGTGGGAACTGCTGCCTCTGGAAAAACAGCTACTCTTACTTATACTAAGCCTGCTGCGATGGTGACTAATGGAAAGCAAGTTGATATTAGCTTTGATTATGTCATAGAGGATTTCTTACAAAATAATGTAGGGGAACTTAAAGGAGATATTCTTGTACAATATTCTACTGCTTCTATAGGGACTACTTTTACAACAGTTTCAACGATTCCATATAGTGGAACAACAGGTGAATGTGTACATGTTACAGCCTCTATAGCTGATGGAATTGTTAATGGAGCAAATTTTAGGTTTAGAATTTCAGTAACAAGTTCAAGTGCGAATAATACTAACGGAGCATTAGTATTCTTAGATAATATTTCAATTGTACAAAACGTTGATGCTATTCCAAGTTGTACTACTCTTTCTGCTCCAGCAGATGGTGCGACAGATGTTTTTGTAAGACCAACTTTTACATGGGGAACTGCTACAAATGCACATGCTTACAAATTGTATTTAGGAAGTGTGTCAGCAACTTATAATGCAATAAATGGAGAAGAACAATCTTCTGGTTATATGTTACCAGCAGCTCAAGCATTGGCGGCTAATACGAAATATTTTGCTAAAATTGTTGCAACGAATAATTTAGGAGATGCTGTAGGTTGTGTGGAAACTACATTTACAACAGGTGAAAATTCGTTTGCTCCTTATTGTGGACCGATTATTAGTACGATTCCTGCTCAGATGTTTCCAATTAAATCATTCAAATTTGGAGATGTTGAAAAAATATCTGATGAAGCGGCTACTACTTTTGGAACGTATGAAGCTCATCAAAATTTTACAGCAACAAAATTCGAAATCAATGATGATGTAACGTCGGTGCCATTTACTTTATCTGGAATAGGATCGGGAAGTAATAATTTTGCTACTGTGATATACATCGACTGGAATGAAGATGGTGATTTTGATGATGCAGGAGAAGCTTATTTCAATACAGCTGGTACAATGTTGGTATCAAATGTTGTAACAGGTGGTTTAATTAATTTAAAAGGAGATTTAGCTATTCCAACAGGTGTTAAAGCAGGAGAGAAGAGAATGAGAGTGAAATATAATTTCACAGGGGCTACAGCTATTCATAATTCTCTTTCTACAGCTTGTTCAGATGTTGGAAATGGTCAGGTGGAAGAGTATACAATTAAAGTAAAATCTACTGCACTTACTTATTGTGATGCTCAAGCGACTTCTACTAATAATGATTATGAAAGAATAGTTAATGTTAAATTTGCAGACATAGATAATGCATCGACACCTTTATATGATAATAATGGATACGAAGATTTTACTAATATAGTAGGTAATGTTCAAACAAATAAAGGATATCCAATTGAAGTTAAGATTGCTAATTTTTCTCGTGATAAAACAAGTATTTGGATTGATTATAACCAAGATGGAGTATTTACAGATGACGAAAAAACAAATATGACTGTAAATGCAGCTACATCAACAGGGCTTGTTAAAATACCTTCTAATGCAAAATTAGGAAAAACTCGTATGAGAGTTAGAACGGCATTTCTTACAGATCCTCAGCCATGTGGAAATACTACATTTGGTCAAGTCGAAGATTATACACTTGATATAAAAGAAGGGGTAGCAACACTTCCTGATTGTGTTACAATTACAGCTCCAACAAAAGATGCAGTTAATGTAGCAACAACTACTAAAATTACTTGGAATACTGTTGATAATGCAGATAAGTATAAAGTTTATATAGGGACTTCTTCTGGAGTTTATGATATAGTAGATGGAAAAGAAGTTACAGAAACAAGTTATGCTACTTCTATGGCTGCTAATACGAAATATTTTGTAAAAGTGGTAGCTTCAAATGAAACAGGTGATGCAACAGGATGTGAAGAGATTTCATTTACAACAGCTGCTAACTATACTTATTGTAACAACGGAATTAATATGATTTGTAACGATGGTGATGTTATTGAAAATGTAACATTTGCAGGAGTTAATAAAGATTCTAGTTGTAGTGGAGCAACAGGTTATTCTGATTTCACATCATTGGTTGCAGAAGTGTCTACTGGAGGAACTTATCCTATTTCTGTAAAAGTTGGACCTTCAGGTGATGGTTGGTTATATGAATCTGTAGGTGTGTGGATTGATTTTAACCAGAATGGTACTTTTGAAGAAAATGAGTATACTTACGTAGGAACAGGACTTGCAGAAGTTCTTACTAAAGATATAATTATTCCTGCTGATGCAAAATTAGGAAAAACAAGAATGAGAGTTGTATTATCTGCATCAAAAGCAGATGCTTTTGGTCATCATTTCGCTTGCGGACCAAATAATGCAAACGAGGCATATGGTGAGATGGAAGATTACACTGTTAATGTAGGAAAATTAGGTGTGTCAGATATGAGTAAAACTACGATATCAATATATCCTAATCCATTCAAAGATGTGTTAAGAATCTCTGATGTTAAAGATGCTGTTTCTATTGTTGTTACTGATCTTTCTGGAAGAACATTAGCAAATATGAAACCAGCTACAGAGCTTAATTTATCAGCACTTAGCAAAGGTGTTTATATTGTAACAATTAAATATGCTGATGGAAGTACTAAGACAACAAAAGTTGTTAAAAACTAACTTTAGATATTAATTTTAATAACAAGCGCCACCCAATTTGGGTGGCGTTTTTTTTGATATAATTCTAATCGTTTATAAATTAATGAAACTCTGAATCTTAATGATAAACCTAAATTGTAAAGCTAAAACATATATACATCATATAATTCAGCTTAAAACCTAAGCTTTAAAATGAAAAAGGATATCATCGTTATTTATTTTTTTTTATTAATCTAATTTAGTAAGTTAAGTGTTGATTTTTAAGTGTCTGTTGGTGTGTCTAGTAAATGTGGAAGATTTATAAATGAGATAATGAAAGTTTGTTAAATTAGGATTTGATTAGTTTAAATAATTAAATGTTTTCTAAAACGATGAAATAAAAAAAGCTTCCTTTTGGAAGCTTTTTTAAGTTTATTGAAATTATTATGCTCTAACTTTTGTTTTCAAATTAATTCGTTGTCCAACTCTAGGTTGTTCACCTGGTTCCATACGATTTAGCTTGTATAGATTGTTAACTCTCACACCAAAACGTTGCGAGATCGTGTACATATCGTCACCTTCTTGCACTTTGTACGAATAATCAGAACCTTTTGTTTTCTTTTTTCCGAAGAATACAATTTGTCCATCTTTCAATTTAGAACCCATTTGTATTTCATTGAAATTCGCAATATCCGAAGGAACTTTGTTGTACGTTTTAGAAATTGTCGCAATTGTTTCTCCTGCTTGTGCAACAATATAAGGAATATTATTCTTGTGATTTTTAATGCGAGTTGTAGGATTTTGAGGACGAGTTTCGTAAGCAATTGTTTTGTTATTTACACTAGGCTCATTTTTCTCTATACTATTATTATTTGGTTGATAAGACGCTAATGCAATTTCTTCTTTGATTGTTTTAGATTCTTTCTTCGTTTTAGATTTCGATGAATTATTTGCCATCATCATATCATCCTGATTGTTGTATAATGTATACAATTTTGTATAAACTTCTTCTGGAGAAATCTTATCAAATTGATCTAAATTATATTTCTCAATTCTCGAAATTAATTTTGAAGCATATTTTGGATCAGTTGCATAGCCAGATTTTTTCAGACCATTTGCCCAAGCGTTATAATCTGTTGGATCTAAGAAAAATAAAGCTTTGTAATAAGGTCTTAAAGCTAAAAATTTAGAATGATCTCTATAACTTTCTTCAACTGAAGAATATTTTCTAAAACATTCACCTTTCGCATCATCATCGTGATAAATACGAGGTTTATCCAACGACCATTCTTCAGGACCTTTACATTTTATTCCAAAATGATTATTGGCTTGATCGGCTAATTTACTTTGTCCGCCTCCAGTTTCCAATAATCCTTGTGCTAACGTAATACTTGCCGGAACTTTGTAAAGTTGCATTTCTTCAACAGCTAAAATAGCATGTTTTCGAATGTAAGTTATGTCTCTACTTTCTTGTGCTTGCGTCGAAATCGTCAACACTAAGCTAAAAACGTATAACAATTTTTTCATTCTATAATATTTTTGTTCTTCTTCTTTAAAAGTTTGTTCATTCCTTCAATTCCTTGCAATCCGCCTGTATGAACCAAAAGAATTTTAGAATTATCACTAAAATAATGATTTTTAATTAATTTAAAAATACCAAAAACCATTTTTCCAGTGTAAATAGGATCCAATTGAATATGGTTAATTCGCTTGAAATCATTTACAAAAGTAATTAATTCATCCGAAACTTTCCCATATCCGCCAAAATGATAATCATTAAAAATAGTAAAATTGGTTTTATTTGTCAATTTTTCGATTTCATTTTGGATAAAATCTCCCTTTAAACTCGGAAAACCTAAAATTTTTTGATGAGGTTTCGAACTTTCAATCAATCCAGCAATTGTTCCGCAAGTTCCGATTGCCGAAGCAATAAAATCATATTCGAAACAATCATCGTACAGAATTTCTTCGCAACCTTTTATAGCAAAATCATTTGTGCCTCCTTCTGGAATAACGTAAGTATTTGGGTATTTAGTGTTTAAATGATTAATAAATTCTACTTCATCCTTTTTTCGGTATTCTTCCCTCGAAATAAAATGCAATTGCATTCCACATTTTTTTGCAAAACGTAATGTAGGGTTTTCATCGATTTTATCTTTCAATTCTTCTCCACGAATAATGCCAATAGTTTCGAAATGATGAAGTTGACCAGCTGCCGCCGTTGCTGCAATATGATTGGAAAAAGCACCACCAAACGTTATCAATTTTTTGAAACCTTGTTTTTCAGCTTCAATAAAATTATATTTCAGTTTTCGGTATTTATTTCCAGAAATTTCGGGATGAATCAAATCTTCTCTTAATATAGAAAGTTGAATATTTTGAGAAGTTAAATGTTTGATGTCAATGTTCTGAATTTGAGCTTTATAATCGTTCCAAATCATTAGATGTATTTTAGAAAACTATAAAATTTTCGTTTTTTCAAATAATTCAAATTGTGTTCGTTTGCATAAGCTTCACGCTCAAAACTAATATTGCGATAAGCTTTGTGTTGATCGCGATATTGAATTAATCGGATCGCATATTCAATCAAATAAAAAGGATAGAAAAAAACAACCAAAAGTTCGAGTTGCTGAATGATATGAATGGTTTCGTGATTGATTAAAACTTCATCATTTTTCAGTTTTTTATCTCTCAAAAAAATGAAAGGAAAAATGGTGATTCCAATAAAATTTTTTCGGAACAAATGACTCAAAACAACTACAAACATGATTTAGGTAATTCGATTTTGTTGCAAAATTAATCAATCTGAGAAGATATTGATTTAAAAAGCATTAAAAATCGTAAATTTATAGGAAGTTTCGCAAATAATTATCATACCAAAATTAATGATAGTTTATAGATAAAAGTTGTAATTTCACAGCATTAGAAATGAAAAAGTTTGAAGAAGGAGATTATTATTTATCTCCAGAAGGTTTCAGAATATTTACTGAACAATATCTAAAAAAAAGAGGATATTGTTGCAAAAGTGGATGTAAACATTGTCCGTATGGATACGACAAAAAAACAGATAAAATAAAGAATAAGAAATAATTATATGAAAATAACATCAACAGTTTTGGCTTTGTTAATAGGGAGTTGTGCTTTTGCGCAAATGAAATTTCCTGCGGTAAGTTCTCATGCTGAAGTTGAGCAAAAAGTAGGTTTGACAGAATTTGAAGTTGAATATAATCGACCAAATGTAAACGGAAGAAAAGTATTTGGAAAATTGGTACCGAATGGAGAAGTTTGGCGAACTGGTGCGAATGAAAATACGGTCATCAAATTTGATAAACCAATCAAAGTGAATGGACAAGAGTTGGCTGCTGGCGAATATGCGTTGTATAGCATTCCGAATAAAGAGGAGTGGGAGGTAATTTTTTACAAAGACACGAAAAACTGGGGAAATCCGAAAGAGTGGAAGGAGTCGAATATCGCTTTGAAAGTGAAAGCTCCGTCAACAAAATCGATGAACAAGACAGAAACGTTTGAGATTCGTTTTACAAATGTGACGCAAAAATCAGCGAATTTGGTATTAGCTTGGGATAACACAACGGTTGTTTTGGATATTGAAACGAATACAATTAACGAAGTTTTAAAAATGATTGGAGATCAATTGAACGAAAATTCTTCTGCAAGAGATTTTTACAATTCGGCAAACTTCTATTATTCGAATAAATTGGATCGAAATCAAGCGTTGAAATGGGTCAATACAGCTTTAGAAAAAGATGCAAATGCGCCAGATTATTACAAAGAATTGAAAGTTAATTTGGAAAAAAATAAATATTAATTAAAAATCCCTTCAAAAATTTTTGAAGGGATTTTTTTATTGAGTAATATTCTTCTTTAAGATAATTTGTAGGTAAGAAAACATCAACGCAGTTGACCAGCCTACCATCATAATTCCGTTTATAGCTTCTAATCCAGCCATAATTTTCCATTCGCTATCAATCACAACATCACCGTAACCAACGGTTGTAAAAGTGATTAATGAAAAATAGATTGCTTCTTGAAAACTATATAAATTGTCAATATTTGGATTGAAATAAAAAGTAGCCGCCCAAATTGTACATTGTGCACCGTGCAATAAAGTCAAGAAAGATACTGAAATTGCCATTTGCCAAAGCACTTCACTAAACGTTAATCGTTGTTTTTTGAGATTATATTTATGTAGATATTTTAGCGAATAAACCGTAACAGTTGATTGTAAAATAACATTTACACAAATAATCAATACGCCAAAACATATAATTAGAAACATATTTTTATCAATTATAGATGAGTACAAAAATGTAAAGAATAAAATTTATAGAACACTTTTTGAAGCGAAAAATTTTGTAAATTTAATAGAGAAGGAAAATCTAGATATCCTAAATATTTGATAAAATCTGGATTAATAAAGCTTTATTACTAATTTTGTAACGCTAAAAATACATATTTCAACGAATGAAAATTAATTTTAAATATATTTTGATGTGTTTCGGAATAGCTACAATTGGCTTATCTTCGTGTGCTTCAAATAAAAATTCGAAAAAAATAGTTTATAAAAAAGTAGAATCTAAGCAGCCTATAAAACCTGTCGAATCTACGAAGTCAACCATTGCTACTACGCCAAAAACTGAAATTCCGAACAAGAAAGATGAAGTTTTTACAGTAAAACTACCTGAAGTAAATCGTGAGTTTCGTGCAGCTTGGGTAGCTTCTGTTGCAAATATTAACTGGCCTTCTAAAAAAGATTTGACAACAACGCAACAAAAAGATGAAGCAATAAAGTTGTTGGATATGTTAGAAGCAAACAATTTTAATGCTGTTATTTTTCAGGTTCGCCCAGCGGCAGATGCTTTGTATAAAAGTAATTTCGAACCTTGGTCTTACTTTTTAACTGGAGAAGAAGGTAAGGCGCCTTCGCCATATTATGACCCGTTAGAATTTTGGGTGGAAGAAGCACACAAACGTGGAATTGAGTTGCATGTTTGGTTAAATCCTTACAGAGCGCATCACAGTAGTGGAGGTCCAGTGACAAACGAATCGATGGTGAAAAGATCGCCAAGTAATGTGGTGAGATTGAAAAATGGCATGTATTGGTTTGATCCTGCTGACAAAAAAACGCAAGATCACGTTTCGGAAGTTGTTCGTGATATCGTTTCGCGTTATGATATTGATGGTGTTCATTTTGATGATTATTTCTATCCATATGCATCGTATAATGGTGGTGCAGACTTTCCAGATAATTCAACTTGGAATGTTTACAAGAATAATGGAGGAATGTTGTCGAGAGCAGATTGGCGTCGTCAAAATGTGAATACAATTATTGAGCGTATTTATAAAGAAATCAAAGCAGAAAAACCTTTTGTAAAATTTGGTATTAGTCCTTTTGGAATTTGGAAACCAGGATATCCTGCTGGAATTACAGGTTCTTCGCAATATGATGAATTGTATGCAGATGCAAAATTATGGTTGAACAAAGGTTGGGTTGATTATTTTTCGCCACAATTGTATTGGCCAATTAATTCGACAGGACAAAGTTTTCCGAAATTATTAGAATGGTGGAAATCAGAAAATACACATAACCGTCATCTTTGGCCAGGTTTGAATACGGTAGAAGTGAAAGTTTCAGATAGAACAACTGAGATTACAAATCAGGTAAAAATGGCTGGAGAGATTTTGCAAAATAATGTAGGTGTTATTCACTGGAGTATTGCTGGATTAACGAAAAATCCTTCGATGTTGAGTTATCTAAAAGAAGGTCCATACAAAACCAAAGCTTTGGTGCCAACTATGAATTGGATTAAGGCAGATCGTTTGGCAAAACCAAGTTTGTCTGTAAATGCAAAAGCATCAGAAGTTGTGATGAATTGGAACGATTATAAAATGAATTCGAATGTATCGAAATGGATTTTATACACACGTTACAACAACGATTGGGAAACGTCTATTTTGGATAAAACCAAAACAAACCAAACAATTTTGAAACACAAAGATGGTAAAAGTTTAACAGCAGTTGCACTAAAAGCTGTCGATCGTTTAGGAAACGAAAGTGATTACGTTGCTCAAAAAATTAATTAAGAATTGAATTTCTCTCAATATAAATCCTCAACATAAGTTGAGGATTTTTTTATTTTTTTCTCTTTAAAATATAATAAAGCGCATCGTTATCATTTTCTTTTGATGTGTAGGCAAACTGAAATTCATATCCGTTTTCAGACATAAAATTCAACGCATCAATCATCGAATTGAATTTCACTGAAATTCCGCGTTCATCTTTTATTTTCAAACCATTTTTCAGTGAAAAAGATTTGGTTTCTTGTCCAAAATCCAATCGAATATTCATTTTTGTACTCAAACCTCGCCCAGTTCCAATAATCTGTACATAATCAACATTGATATCTTTAATCGGAACATCATTTACAGTTTGCGCAACCGAAAAATTACCGATGAATAATCCCAAAATAAGTGCTAATTTTTTCATAAGTTTTAAATTTTGATAAAGATATTTATTTTCGAATGAAAGAAAAAAGCTGTTTCAAAAGACTAAAATTAGTCATGTCATTTCGACGCATGGAGAAATCTGTAATTTAGATTTCTCATTTCACTACGTTTCATTCGAAATGACATTTTTGAAACAACTTTCTTAATTATATTATTTCAATCCCCAATCAACAGCAAAAACAGCTTGTAAAGCTGCAGTTTCAGTACGGAAACGTTGATGTCCAAGACTAATTCCTGTAAAATTATGATCTTCTGCAGCGAAAATTTCATCTCTCGAAAAATCACCTTCAGGACCAATCATAATCAAAATTTTCTGCGGATTATTTTCCAAAACTGTTCGTAAAGGCGTACGTTCAATATCCGCTTCGCAATGCGCAATACATTTCGTGAAACCTTCAAAATCCTGTTTGATAAATTCATTGAATTTTGTCAAATCATTTACTTTTGGCAAATACGCTTTCAACGATTGTTTGGTTGCAGATTGTACAATTTTTTCAATTCGTTCAATCTTAATATTTTTTCGTTCCGAATGAAAAGTTTGCAAAAATGTAATTTCATCAATACCAATTTCGGTTGCTTTTTCCAAGAAAAATTCCAAACGTTCCATTGTTTTAGTTGGTGCAATTGCAATGTGCAAATAGTAATTTTTTTGCTCGAAATTTTCCTTTAAATCAATTACTTTTCCTTCAACTGCTTTTTTAGAAATCGACGTAATTTCAACTTGAGCCAAATTTCCTTTTCCATCTGTCACGTGCACCAAATCGCCTTCATTTCCGCGTAAAACTTTTGCAAAATGATGACTTTCTTCTTCGTTGAGAATAGCTGTGTCATGATGAATTTCTCCAAAAAATAATTTCATTAAATATGGTATTTAGCTACAGATTTCGCTGTGTTTTCTGTAAATAACTCTTGATCAAATTTTAAACTTCCAACCATTGCAATCATCGCTGCATTGTCTGTTGTATAAGCAAATTTTGGTATAAAAGTTTTCCAACCAAATTCAGTTTCTCCATCTTTTAATCGTTGACGAATTTCAGAATTTGCAGAAACTCCACCTGCAATTGCAATTTGTTTAATTCCAGTTTCGTCCGATGCTTTTTTTACTTTTTCCATCAAAATATTTACGATAGAACGTTGAATAGAAGCGCACAAATCATCAATATTTTCTTCTATAAAATTTGGATTTGCTTTGACCTCTTTCTGAATAAAATATAAAATTGACGTTTTGAAACCGCTAAAACTAAAGTTTAAACCATCAATTTTTGGTTTTGCAAATTTGAATTTTGTAGGATCTCCAATCTTAGATTTTTTGTCAATAATTGGACCTGCAGGATATGGTAAGTTTAAAATTTTACCTGCTTTATCAAAAGCTTCACCAGCTGCATCATCAATTGTTTCACCTAAAATTTCCATCTCAAAATAACTGTTGATTTTCACGATTTGTGTATGTCCACCAGAAACAGTCAAACATAAAAATGGAAAAGTTGGTTTTTCGTCGTTGGCATCTTCAATAAAATTTGCCAAAATATGTGCTTGCATGTGATTAACCTCAATCAACGGAATATCCAATGATTGACTGAAAGATTTCGCAAAACTTCCGCCAACCAAAAGCGATCCCATCAATCCTGGACCACGCGTATACGCAATTGCTTTAAGTTCTTCTTTGTTAATATTTGCCTGTTTTAGGGCTTGATCTACGACGGGAACAATATTTTGTTGATGTGCTCTCGAAGCTAATTCTGGTACTACGCCACCATATATTTCGTGAATTTTTTGGCTTGCCACAACATTAGAAATAATTTTATTTCCGTCAATAATTGCTGCGCCTGTATCATCACAAGAAGATTCTATGGCTAAAATGTAGTTTTTATCGCTCATAATTCCTTGTAGAATAAAATTTATAACTTATTTTTACCCTGCAAATATCGTAAATTTAAACCATTGAAAATAGTCAGACGAATAGGAAGATTTTTATTGTCGTTGATTATACTCGTTTTAACCCTTGTTTTAACAGTAGCAATCGCAATACAAATCCCTGCGGTACAGACAAAAATAGCTCACTTTGCGTTAGAAAAATTAAATAAATCGCTGAACACACAAATGTATGTGGATTCGGTGGATATTGATTTTTTTGGACGAATATATTTCCATGGCGTTAAGATAAAAGACGATCATAAATATGATTTTATGAAGTCGAAAACCTTGGAAACGACAATTAATCTTTGGACACTTTTGCCAGGAATCAAAAAAGATCATATTGATTTGAGTGAGGTAAAATTGATTGAACCCGAAATTCGTGTGATTACGTACAAAGGCGATTCGATTTCGAATTTTATCAAATTTGTCAATGGTTTTAGTTCTGATAAACCAAAAGATCCGAAAAAGATTTTCAAATTGGATGGAGATTTTATTTTGGAAGATGGTAAAGTTTCAATTGTTAATCAAAATTCTGGAAATGTTTGGTTGGATTCGAAACAACTGAATTTGACGGTTAAGAAATTTCGATTAGTTGATTCTGATATTACGGCTGATTTAGAAAACTTCTGCTTTGTTGCGACAAAAAATAAAGAAACGTATAACGTACAAAACTTTACAGGAAAAGTTCATTATTCGAAAAAAGAAATTCGAGTTGGGAATTTAAATTTACGAACGGATACGTCTGTTTTAAACGGAAATTTATTATTGAGTTACAATCAACCTTCGGATATGTCTGATTTTAATAATAAAGTTCGTTGGGACGTTTTTTTTGATCGAGGATCTAAAATTAATTTTAAAGAAATTCGCTATTTCACTGATTTATTTGATAAAAATTCTTCGGTTGATTTATATGGAAAAGTAAATGGAACCCTGAATAATTTAACATTTACAGATTTCGAATTGAAAGGAGAAGATAATTATGTTGGTGCTTCTCGTTTACAATTGCAAGATGTGACACATGGTTCTTCGCTAAATTTTTCGACAAGAAATGTAAAAATCAATACATCCTATCAAAAAATTGTAAAGTTACTTCCAACCTTTGTTTCTAAGAAAATTCCGAATATGTTGACTCGTTTTGGAAACTTAAATTATCGTGGTGATATTTCATTAAATCCAAATGAAATTCATGCGAATGGTTACGCAGTTTCTGGACTTGGTGATGCTGATATTAAAGCTCAAATTAGGAATTACAAAGATGTAAAATCGTTAATTTATAAGGGAACTTTAGATGCGAAAAATCTTAATCTTCGTCAATTAACAAATGCAAAAGATTTGGGTTATGTAAGCGGAAAATTTAGATTTGATGGAAAAGGAACTGATCTAAAAAATATCAATTTAAATTTAGATGGAAATCTTCGTTACATCGATTTGATTGGAAAAAGATATCAAAATATTACAGTAGATGGCTTGGTCAAAAATTATCAGTTTAATGGTTTATTTGATATCAAAGATCCTAATCTAAATGCACAATTGAACGGAAAAATTAACTTCAGTGGAAAACCATATGATTTTGATTTTACATCAAACATTCGTCAAGTTAATTTAGATTTTCTTGGAGTTACAAAAAATCTAAATGCAATAGTACGTGGCGATGTTGAAGGGAATTTTAAGCTGACAAATATTAATGATTTTAGGGGAAATATTGATGTCAAAAATCTTTATTTCCGTTCTAAAAAAGATACGTTAGAATTGGCTCATGTTATGTTGAGTTCTCAAATAGATGGTTCTCATAAAATTATGACATTAGATGTGCCAGATTATATGAAAGCCACTGTTGATGGGAAATTTAATATTACAGAAGTTGCAAATGTTATCAATAATTCGCTTGTAGATTTGGTGCCATCTTTTCGTCATAAAAAAGTTTCGCCAAATCAGGCTTTTTCGTTTGATGTTTATGTGCAAGAAAATTTATTACAATATATCGATCCATCGATTTCTATTGAGCCAGATACACATGTTAAAGGTTATATTGATGGTACGAAAAATCAATTGGAAGCGACATTGGATACTCCAGGTATAAAATATGCAGGAATTCAATTGTTTCAGTCGAATGTTAATCTAAATACAATTGCAGAACTACCAACGTTGAATGCGAAAATTGATAGTATGAAAGTGAGTGGAGTTACGATTAATGCGATTAACGTAAATTCGATTCCGAAGAATGATACAATGATTGTCAAAACAGATTTTAATATTGGTCGTAAGAATCCAATTTTATTTAATCTAAATCTTTTTCACACAGTTCAGAATAATAATGATTTGATTTTTGGATTTTCACCTTCGACAATACAAATAGATTCGACACAATGGACAATTAATCATTTGAATGATGCAAATTCTAATCGGGTAATTTTTAATCGAATCAATAAATCATTAAAAGTTGAAGATTTGTCATTAGAATCGGAAGAACAATATTTAAAAGTAAGTGGTTTATTTAATAACAATGTAGATTACAATTTCAATGCTGATTTTAAAGATTTGCATTTAGAAAAAATCATTCCTAAAACATTATTGAATAATCTAAAAATTGTCGGTATAGCGAACGGTAAAGTAGATATTATTCGTACAAAAGAAAAGTTAGAACCAACACTTGAAGCTAAAATTGATAAGTTAGGTTTAAATGATTTTGAGCTTGGTAATTTGACTTTACAAGGAGGTTATAATGTAGCGGATAAACAATTTAATTTTGAAACAAGTTTACAGAAAGAGCAAATTCAATCGTTGGTTGCTTATGGTAATATTATTAATAAACCAACAGGTCCTGAAGTCGATGTAGATGCCAATTTTGATGAGTTTCATATCGATTTCTTAGAAGGATTCTTAAAATCTGTTTTCTCTAATATGCGTGGAACGTTATCTGGTGATTTAAAAATTACTGGACCAATTGATTTACCAAATCTTAGCGGAAATATGATTGCAAAAGATCTTGGATTAAAAGTTAATTTCTTAGGAACAGATTATTTATTTGAAGGAGAAAATGAATTACTTGTTTCGAAACAAGGAAAAGGACAAGGGATTATTATGTTGAATGATATTGCGTTCAAAGACACAACTTTCAA
This sequence comes from Empedobacter sp. UBA5987, assembly GCF_002429865.1. Taxonomy (NCBI): domain Bacteria; kingdom Pseudomonadati; phylum Bacteroidota; class Flavobacteriia; order Flavobacteriales; family Weeksellaceae; genus Empedobacter; species Empedobacter sp. UBA5987. The sequence goes on along the minus strand of NZ_DJBB01000063.1, from coordinate 13,691 downwards.
TACAAAAGGAAAAGTTGATGGAGCAATTCTTTTCCGCAACTTATCTAAATGGGGTCTCAACTTAGATTTTGATACCGATAATTTATTGGTGATGAACACATCTATTAAAGACAATGAATTGTTTTATGGAAAAGTATTTGCGAAAGGAAATGTATCTATGTTTGGTGCGGTAGAGGAATTGGAGATTGCTGGAGATGCGACAGTGGTTGGAAATTCTGAGTTAACGATAAATACAGGAAGTACAACAATTGAGTCAGAAAATAATTTGGTACGTTTTGTTCCTAACCAACATCTAGATGAAAAATCGAAAAATAACGAGCCTCACGCACCAAAAGGAATGTCGATAGATGTCAACATCAATGCGTATCCAAATGCGATGGTGAATTTGATTTTTGATGCAGCTACAAATGATAAAGCAACAGCGCGAGGAACTGCAGAAAATCTTAGATTCTTAATGAATAAAGCAGGATTGAGTATTACAGGGGTATATAATATAGAAAGTGGAACATATGAGTTTAGACAATTTCCGCTGATTCCAAAAGATTTTAAAATCAAAAAAGGATCTTCGGTACAATTTGCAGGAAATCCACTTGATGCAACGCTTAATATTACAGCTGAATATCAACGTTCGGTGTCAAATGTTGGAGACTATTTAGGTGTAGGATATTCGCAAATTTATGATGCTCTCTTATCAATTAATATTTCTGAAACGTTGAAAAAACCTATTATCGATTTTGGATTAACAATTCCTAATGCAGGTTCGGATATCAATTCGCAGTTACAATCAAAATTCCGTTCAAATACAGAAGAACAGATGCTTCAGTTTAGTTATATCTTATTGACAGGTAAATTTGGTGATGCTTCGGCTGTTCAATCTGGTGTAACAAGTACAGCTGCTGATATTGGTTTATCGACAATTGCGGGTATGTTGTCTTCTATTGCGAACAATGTAGATATACAAATGGAGTATGTCGGTGGTAGTGCGCAATCGGAGACAAATGATAAAATTAGAACTTCTGTTTCTTATCGGGTTAATAATCGTTTAAGTTTACGTGGTTCGTATGGAATTGCGGTTACAAATAATAGAAATGTACAAGAGAACTTCGATGGGAATTTTGATGTTTCTTATGATATCTCGAAATTAAACAATGGATCTTTGGTCTTAAAAGCATTTACAAAACCTACAACTTTCGGTTTATTGCCAGGAATGGAAAATAACTTAAATCAAAGTTTCGGAGTAGGAATTCAGTACAACAAAAGCTTCGATACGTTTAGAGGATTTTTAGGTTTAGATGAAAATAAACGAAAAGCAAAAGCTAAAAAAGAAGAGCAACAGCAAGAAAGATTTGATTCGATTGTACTTCCGAAACAGTTTAAAAGTGAGGAAAGAAGAATAGATTCTACTCGTCAAACTACAAAAGATACGGTCAAAGTTACGTATCAAAAAAGTACTCAACCTAAAGTGGAACAAAAACGTCGTGGTTTAGTCAAAATTAAATAAAAAAAAATGAGTTTATTGTGGTTAGACAATAAACTCGCGCAAACAAACAAAAGTGATTAGTTCTTTCTTTTTTGAACTATTATTATAACAAAAGTAAAATATTAAATAAATCATTAAAAAATATTTTGAAGTTTGTTTGTTTTATTTATAATTTTGCTAAAAATTAATTCGATTTTTTATTAAAATAATAATAATAATCAAAAATTAGGAAAATGAATTACATAATTGATGATGTTGATAAGAAAATTTTGATGTATTTGATTGACAATACAAGAATGCCATTTACAGAAATTGCAAAGAAAATGAATGTTTCTGCTGGTACTATTCACGTACGTGTCAAGAAATTAGAGGAGGCTGGAATCATCAAAGGAACTACACTAATTACAGATTATGATAAAATGGGTTATCAGTTTGTTGCGTATGTAGGATTGTTACTTACAAAAACAAACAAAACTCAGAAAGTGATAGATGAATTATATAAAATTCCTAACGTAACAGTGGTTCACGTTGTGTCTGGAAAATATAATATTTTCTGTAAAATTCGTGCAAGAGATACTTCTGATGCGAAAGATGTTATCTACAAAATTGATCAAATTGATGATGTATTGAGAACAGAATCTATGATTTCGTTAGAAGAATCTTTTAACGATAAAAATAGATTGATGCATTCAATTTTTCATTAAAAATAAATTTCAATTTATTAATCATCCCACAAAATGACAGACGAAGAAAAAGAAAAATATTTTCAGGTCGCTCTATGTTCAAGTCTCGTACTTTTCGGGTTTGATGGAGAAGATCTCAAAATATTGGTGTACAAAAAACTAAACGACCCTTTCAAAGGAGCATTGGTTTTGCCAGGAAAATATATTGCGCCAACGGTAAGTAACGATCAAGCAATTCACGAATTGTTGATTGAGAAAATTGCTTACGATGAGCATCAAACATATATTGAACAATTGAAAGCTTTTACAAAAGTTTTTCGTAATCCATTAGGACGTGTTGTAAATGTTGCTTATTATGCTTTGGTTAAGTTGACACCTCAAATAGAGGAAAAAGTGAAAACACAAGGTGGAGAATGGTATGCTTACGACCGTGTTCCGGATTTGGCTTTTGATCATAATGAGATTGTAAAATATGCAAAAGAGCGTGTAAAACGTCGTGTGAAGCGTCGTCCAGTAGGGTTCAACTTACTTGGAGATGAGTTTACAATTGCGCAATTGCAAAGTTTGTATGAAAAAGCCTTGAATCGTGAGTTGGATAAACGTAACTTTAGAAAGAAAATCTTTAATTCAAATTTAATTATCGAAACTGGTAATACAACAGATCCTAAACAACATCGTAAAGTATCTAAATTGTATCGTTTTGATGAAGAAAAATACGAAAAATTGAGTTTGAAAGGATATGATTTCTTATTTTAAAATAAAGCTATGACAGATCAAAAAGTAGAACAAAATCAAGAACGTGACGATATTTTTGACACAAAAGTTTTAATGTCGGATAACACCAAAACAAAAGATTTGAAACACGAAGGAAACAAAACATCATTCCTTTTCAAGTCAATGATCTTTATAATGGTTTTCTTGATTTTGAGTATTCTTTATCGTGGTTATCAATTATTGGTGACAAATGATTATTTGTTCCGCCAAATGATGAACGAAGATGCGCCAGAAATGCCAAAATGGTATCCAATTTCGACTCTTGTTTTAGGAGTTATTGCATTGATAGGTATCTTTTTAGTGAAATCTTATAAAAGAATTGGTGTATATATGGTTGTGACATCATTATTTGTGTCAGCAGCAATGCAGCCCGAATTTATGGCAGATGGAACACTTTTTACCATGTTTACATTATTTGTGTTTATAGGTTATGGTTTAGCGATTATCTATCCATATTGGCACAAGTTTAAATAAAAACTTAATAAAGTCTAGAAAAGAGGTTACAATTAGTTGTGACCTCTTTTTTTGATGCTAAATAATTTGTGTTAATATCATTCAATATGAATATTTTAAGCTTATTAATTGTTTAAGTTGATAAAAAAACTGCTTAAATAAAGCGAATATGAGAATTTAACGGCTATATTTGTCTTGTGTGGAAATAATATAAATTAAAAGTACAAAATGGATTGTATTTCAGTATTTGATATGCTCAAAATTGGCGTTGGTCCTTCAAGTTCGCATACTTTAGGTCCTTGGCGCGCTGCAGAAGCTTTTCTGAAAGAATTAGATGCTGCATCTATCTTTAATAAAATTACAAAAGTTCGTGTAGATTTGTATGGCTCTTTATCACTTACGGGTAAAGGACATGCAACTGATTATGCAGTAATGTTAGGGCTAAGCGGTGCTGATCCTGAATATATTCCTGTTGATGATATTTCGAATATTATTAATACGATTAATACAAATAAGCAATTAAATTTTGGAAATAAATTTTTAATTGATTTTAATCCTGAAACTGATATCGTTTTCAATCGTGAGTTTTTACCTTTTCACGCTAATGGCATGATGTTTACAGCTTTCTATGAGAACGAAGAATTATCTTCTACGTTTTATTCGATAGGAGGAGGATTTATTACAAAAGAGGATGATAGAGCTACCAATACAGATGTCACTTGTGCTTTTCCATATTTATTTAATACATCAACAGAGTTGTTAGAATTTTGTTCAAAAGAAAATAAATCGATTTCTGAAATAATGTTCGAGAATGAAAAAACAATCCGAACTGAAGATGAAATTCACCACGAATTAATGCGTGTTTGGAATACCATGTTAGAGTGTATGTATATTGGTTGTCATACAGAAGGTATTTTACCAGGCGGATTGAACGTGAAACGTCGTGCTTACGATATGCACAAGAATTTGGTTGGAGCAACACCTTATTCTAATCCACAAGAATGGATTGCTTCAATCCGAAAAACCAAAGTATATTTTCGCGAAATCTTGAAATGGGTGAGTTGTTTTGCTCTTGCTGTTAATGAAGTAAATGCTTCGTTAGGTAGAGTTGTAACAGCGCCAACAAATGGAAGTGCAGGAGTTATTCCAGCAGTTTTGATGTATTATTTGGTGATCGAAAATCATAAAGCTGGTCAAAAAGAGATTGAACAATTCTTAACAACAGCAGGAGTTATTGGTTCTATTTTTAAGAAAGGAGCAACTATTTCTGCGGCAATGGGAGGTTGTCAAGCTGAGATCGGTGTATCTTCAGCTATGGCTGCAGCTGCATTATGCGAATTAATGGGAGGAACTCCTGCGCAAGTAACAATGGCTGCCGAAATTGCAATGGAACATCATTTAGGTTTAACATGCGACCCGATTGGTGGTTTGGTACAAATTCCTTGTATCGAGCGTAACACAATGGGAGCGATTAAAGCGATAAATGCAGCAGAATTAGCACTGGATACAGATCCGTTGACTGCGAAAGTTCCGTTAGATAAAGTTGTGAATACGATGTGGGAAACTGCAAAAGATATGAATAATAAATACAAAGAAACTTCTGAAGGAGGTTTGGCAGTTGCTGTAAATATTGCAGATTGTTAGTAACTTATTTATTATCAGTAAAATAATATTATGTGTATTAATTGTAAGGATTATGAATGTGTGTTGTGTATTTCAAAAATAATCCTTACATTTGCACAGCCTTTTAGAGTTAAGGTACGGATGTTAAAGAATATTCATTTAGGGATTTTTTAGGCTGCTCAGCCATTTAATTTTATTCTTTCATATCTGTTGGTTAAATAATTTAAAATAAAACCGTGATATGAAATATAAATGAATTTCATTATCTCGGTATCGTATCTAACATGATTACATTCAAAGAATTAGGACTTCAAGAAGAAATCCTAACTGCAATTGAGAAAATGGGCTTCGTTAACCCATCTCCAATCCAAGAAAAAGCTATTCCTCAAATCCTTTCATCAGATCAAGATGTTATTGCATTGGCGCAAACAGGTACAGGAAAAACTGCAGCATTCGGGCTTCCGGTTTTAAATCAATTAGACAGCAATTCAAAATCAGTACAAGCAATTATTTTGTGTCCTACTCGTGAATTATGTTTACAAATTGCAAAAGAATTAGAATCTTTTTCTGCAGATATGCGTGGAGTACGTGTACAGGCAGTTTACGGTGGTGCTGACATCGTTAAACAAATTAGAGGATTAAAAGATAATCCGCAAATCGTTGTAGGAACGCCAGGTCGTACAATGGACTTAATCAAACGTGGCGCATTAAAAATTAATGACATCACTTGGACAGTTTTAGATGAGGCTGATGAGATGTTGAACATGGGATTCCGTGACGAAATTGATTCTATCTTAGAAACAACTCCAGAAGAAAAACAAACTTTATTATTCTCAGCTACAATGCCTTCAGAGGTTCGTCGTATCGCTTCAGAATATATGCACAATCCAGTTGAGATTGCTGTAAGTAAAGTAAATACTGCATCAAAAAATATCGAGCATCACGTTTACTTAGTACGTTCTTCTGATCGTTACTTAGCTTTAAAACGTTTGGCCGATTATTACCCAAATATTTATGGTATCGTTTTCTGTAGAACTCGTCGCGAAGCGAAAGACGTAGCAGATAAATTGATGCAAGATGGTTACAATGCAGACGCATTACATGGAGATTTATCACAATCACAACGTGATCACGTGATGGAGAAATTCCGTAACCAAAACATTCAAATCCTTGTTGCAACAGACGTTGCTGCTCGTGGTATCGACGTAAATGAGTTGACTCACGTAATCAACTTCAATTTACCAGATGATCCAGAAGTTTATGTACACCGTTCAGGACGTACAGGACGTGCAGGTAACAAAGGAATTTCTATCATTATTTCAGGAGGTCGTGAAGCGCGTAAAATTAGAGATTTAGAAAAATTAATTGCTTCTAAAATCGAACCTAAAAACGTACCAACTGGAGCAGAAATCTGTGAAAAACGTTTAATTTCTTTAATCGATAAAATCGAAAACATCGAAGTTGATGAAGAATTAATCGAGCCTTACATGGAAACTGTAAACGAAAAATTGGCAAACTTAGATCGTGACGATTTATTAAAACGTTTCATGACAGTTGAGTTCAATTCTTTCTTAGAATATTACAAAAACACGAAAGATATTTCTTCTGAAGGAGATCGTGGTGATAGAGGAGATCGTTCTTCTAATCGTCGTGGAGGTCGTGATTTCTCTCGTTTCTTTATCAATATTGGTCAAAAACACAACTTACGTGTTCCAAATTTAATTGGTTTAATCAACGAGCAAACTCGTAACCGTAACATCGAAATCGGAAAAATTGAAATTTTACGTAATTTCTCTTTCTTCGAAGTTGATACACAATTCGAATCATTAGTGTTAGAATCTTTCAAAGATGCACAGCGTGATGGTGTAGATTTAGATGTTCAAATCTCTAAACCAGAACCAAGACGTGGTGATGGTGAGCGTCGTGGAGGAGATCGTCGTCGTAATGACAGAGGAGGAGATTCTCGTGGACGTGGTTTCAATAGTCGTCGTGATAATGACCGCGAAAGAAGTGGAGGTTATCGTGGTGGAGATCGTGATCGCGGAGGAGACAGAGGTGGATTCCGTGGAGGAGATCGTGACCGTGATTCAAGAGATTCTAGAGGTGGAGATCGTGGTGGTTACCGCGGTGGAGATCGTAACAGAACAGGAAATTCAAGAAGAGGTAGAGATTAATATATTCTCAACAAATAATAACAAAAAGGATGATTTTATTAAATCATCCTTTTTTTATTCATAAAACTTCTGTTTGAATAAATAATTTTTCTATATTTATTCAAAACCACAAATAAATGACAGTACAAGAATTGTTTAGCTCTATTCGATTATCCATCGAAGAAGAGAATTATACGCAATTAAAACAGATTAAAATTTTCAAACCAGAGAAATTCAATTGGGTGAAGGATATTTTTGAGCCTTATAATGTTGCTCAATTAGGAACTCAAAAAGGTTTAATTTGGAAGTATAATGAAGAACGAGAAGATTATACTTTTCAGAATTTAGCTGATAAATACAATCAATTTTTAAACTATTTAAGAAACAAAGGAATTGTACAAGGAGACAAAATGTTTTCTCAAGTTCCATTATTACCGATTACTTGGATTGGTTATTTGGCTTCTATCAAAGGTGGATTAATTATTATTCCAGCCGCAACAACTTTAGAAGCAAGGGATTTAACGTTTAGATTCGAGTCTTCTTTTCCAGAAGTTGCTTTAGCAGATCAAGCAAATGCATCGAAAATAGATGAAGCAGAAGCAAAATTTGATAAAAAGATTAAGGTAAAATTAATCACAGAAGGCGAGCGAGAAGGTTGGATAAATATCAATGAGTTATGGAAAGAATCTATTCAAGCTGAGGCTGCAGATACAAAACCAGACGATGATTTATTCTACTTTTTTACTTCAGGAACGACAGGAATGCCGAAAGTTGTGGTGCATACGCATTACACTTATCCGCTTGGAGGTTTCACGACTTCTTCTTGGGTTGGAATGAAAAAAGGTGATTTACATTATAATATTTCTCAACCAGGTTGGGCGAAATTCTTTTGGAGTAGTTTTTTTGCTCCATGGAATATGGGTGCGACAATTTTGGGTTATCATTCAGATAAATTTGTTCCGAAAGAACAATTACAAACCATTCAAGATTTGGGTGTAACAACTTTTTGCGCACCACCAACAGCTCTGCGTGTATTGATTTTAGAAGATTTGAAAAGTTATGATTTCAAACTTCGTCAATGTGTTGCAGCTGGTGAACCGCTTAATCCAGAAATTATAGATGTCTGGAAAGAAGGTACAGGAATTACGATTCGTGATGGTTATGGACAATCAGAATCAACTGCGATGATTGCGAATTTGCCAAATGAGAAGATTAAATATGGATCGATGGGAAAACCTGCGTTTTTATACGATATTGTGATTGCTGATGATGATGGAAATATTGTACAAGATTGCGAAGAAGGAAATATTTGTGTTGTGCATAATGAAGAAACCATCAATGGAATTTTCAAAACTTATTTGATTCAGAAAGATAAAATGGCGAAAGTTTTCAAGCATGGATTATATTATACAGGAGACAAAGCTTATAAAGACGAAGATGGTTATGTTTGGTTTGTTGGGCGTGATGATGATGTGATAAAAGCGTCTGATTTCCGTGTAGGACCATTTGAAGTAGAAAGTGCTTTGTTAGAGCATGATGCCATTATGGAAGCTGCTGTTGTGGCAAGTCCGCATGATTTGAGAAGTAATGCTGTAAAAGCTTTTGTTATTTTAGCACCTGGAAATGAAGCTTCGGAAGAATTAGCAAAAGATATTTTTAGATATACAGAAGAGCATTTAGCACGTTACAAAATTCCACGTATTGTGCAGTTTGTGGAGAGTTTACCAAAAACAATTTCAGGAAAAATACGTCGAGTGGAATTGCGTAACCAAGAAGCTGTTGATAAAAAGAATAAAACGATTATACCAAACGAATATTTTCACGAAAAATATTAGTCGAGCTTAAAATTAACACACAAAAAAACCACTTCAAACGAAGTGGTTTTTTAATATCAAATAATTTTATAATTTTTCTTCTATATATTCCTGAATTTTATTCGTAATAATTGGAACCGCTATCATAATCAATCCAGAAATTAAAATTTTTGTAATTCCCTTCATTGGATATTTTTTTGAAGCTTTATCTCCAGCCCAATTTAATGCACTTTCAACTTTAGAAGAAGTAAAACTTGTATCGGATTTTAAGTTTGTTACAAGATTAACTGCTTTATTTACAAATGAATTTTCATGTTTATTTTCAGCAACTTTCATTTGTAATTTTAGTTTACGTTTTGCCATTCGCAAATCGTCTAAATTTTTTATCGCAGACATTTGTTCTTTATTCTTCATCGTCGTCATCTTCCTGGTTAGACATAGCTTCCATCGCGTTTTCTACGGCAATATTTGTCAAGAAAAGTTTTAATTTCTTTCTAAATAGAATAGAAAAAACCATCATTAAGAAATAAATTCCAGTTACAGCAAGAAAACCTAATCCTGTATCATTAAAATAACCTCCCAAAATAAATCCTAATGCTAAACTTCCTAATAATAATAGAAACAAAGAAAATACGGCAATAATTAATACATAAATACCGCTCGCCAACATATTACTCAGCGAATCTACGAGATCGTATTTAGCTAAAGTTATTCTATTATTAATATAAACTTTTAGTTCATTAAACATAAAATTGATTTATTTCAGACAAAGTTAATTATAAATTTTAAGGAATGTTGTATTTCGAAGAAATTAAACTCCTACGTTTTCTTGAAATTCGTCTTTTAAATCTTCTTTTGTTTGGTTTGCTTTAGATTTTAAATCTTTTCCAGCTTCTTTCGCTTTTGCTACAAACTCGTCTTTTTGTTCTGCTAATTTTGATTTTACTTCGTCTAATTTAGCTTCTAATTCTTTTTTTGTTTTTTTCGCTTTATCAGAAAAATCATTCGCGTATTTGTCTAACTCTTTTTTGTATTTGTCAGCTTCTTTTTTTAATTTTTTGCGAGTGTCTTTCCCTGATTCTGGCGCATATAATAAACCTACTACTGCTCCGATTGCTGTTCCGATTGCTAAACCTGCTAATAATTTAGTTGCATTATTTAATTTACTCATAATAAAGTTTTTTTTGAGATTAAACGTTTTTTATATTTACACTTTAAAATTACAAAAACAATACCAAAGAATTCAAATCAAATTTTAAAAATTACAATAAATGTTAATATTATCTGAAAAATCACAAAATATGCCAGCTTCTCCAATCAGAAAGTTGGTGCCATACGCAGATGCAGCGAAAAAAAGAGGAACGAAAGTTTATCACTTAAATATTGGACAGCCCGATATTGAGTCGCCAAAAGCTGTTTTAGAAGGATTGAAAAATTTTCCTTCAAACATTATTTCTTATACGCACTCAGAAGGAACGTTGGAATATCGCCAAGCTTTGGCAGATTATTTTACAAATCGAGGAATCGAATTAACACCAGAAAATTTTATTGCAACATTAGGAGGTTCGGAAGCTTTATTATTTATTTTCGGAATTATTGCAAATCCAGGTGATGAAATTATTATTCCAGAACCTTTTTATGCAAATTATAACGGATTTACATGTGAAAATGATGTAAATATTGTTCCAGTTCCATCTACAATCGAAAATAATTTTGCTCTACCATCTGTTGAGGAGTTTGCGAAAAAAATTACAGATAAAACACGTGCAATTTTAATTTGTAATCCTGGAAACCCAACTGGATATGTATATTCGAAAGAAGAATTAAATCAATTGAAAGAATTAGTTCTTAAACATGATATCTATTTAATTTCGGATGAAGTTTATGCAGAATATTTATATACAGAAGAAGAATTTACATCTGTTTTAAGTTTTCCAGAACTGAAAGATAATGCAATTGTAATTGATTCAGAATCGAAACGTTTTTCTTTATGTGGAGCACGTTCTGGAGCTTTGATTACACGTAACGAGAAATTCTTAAAAGCTGCAATGTTATATGCACAAGCGCGTTTAAGTCCTGTTGAAATTTCTCAATACATTGCAACTTTAGCCCACAGAAATGTTGGAACTTATTTCGAAGATTGTCGTACAGAATATTTAAAACGTCGCAATACATTAGTTGCAGGTTTACAGCAAATTCCGGGAGTGGTTTGCCCAAATCCAAAAGGGGCTTTCTACTGTATGATTCAATTACCAGTTGATAGCGCAGAGAAATTTGCAATTTGGTTATTAGAATCTTTCTCGTCAAATGGAGAAACAGTAATGTTGGCGCCAGGAGCAGGATTTTATTCAACTCCAAATTCAGGAATTCAAGAAGTTCGTTTGGCTTATGTTCTGAAAGAAGAAGATTTGGTTCGTTCTGTTGAAATCTTGAAAGAAGCTTTAGAACAATATCCAGGAACAATTAAATCATAAGAAAAATAAGAAGATGGAAATCATCGAAAATTATTCATTAAAATTATATAACACATTTGGAATAGAAGCAAAAGCAAAATATTTTGCTGATGTTGCGACTATTCAAGATTTGCGAAAAGTGTTGGTTTTTCGTCGTCAAAAAGATTTACCGATTTTATTTATTGGTGGAGGAAGTAATATGCTTTTTGTAGACGATTTTCCGGGAATTGTGTTAAAATTGAATTTGAAAGGAATCGAAATTATCAATGAAGATGATGATTTTGTGTACGTAAAAGCGCAAGGAAGCGAGAATTGGCACAATTTTGTTGAATGGACGTTGCAAAATGATTTTGGAGGATTAGAAAATCTTTCGTTGATTCCTGGAAATGTTGGTACGGCGCCGATGCAAAATATTGGTGCGTATGGCGTTGAGGTCAAAGATTATATTGAAGAAGTTCAAACATTAGTTTTGGAAACGGGTGATGAGCGTACTTTTACAAATGAAGAATGTCATTTTGGTTACCGCGAATCTGTTTTTAAAAATGAATTGAGAGGTCAATATGTCTTGGTGGCAGTTACGTTTAAACTGACAAAGAAAAATCATAAACTTCATGTTGATTATGGTGCAATAAAATCTGAATTGGAAAAGGAGCAAATTTTTGATCCAACGATTCAAGAAATTAGTGCAGCTGTGATCAAAATTCGTCAAAGTAAATTACCAGATCCTTCGCAAATAGGGAATTCGGGAAGTTTCTTTAAAAACCCTGTGATTTCGAATGAAGAATTTGCTGAGATTGAAAAACTTCATCCAGAAATTTCTCATTTCAAAACTGATTTAGGTGTAAAATTAGCTGCTGGTTGGTTAATAGAACACGCAGGTTGGAAAGGAAAACGTTTTGGAGATGCGGGAGTTCACGACAAACAAGCTTTGGTCTTGGTGAATTATGGAAATGCAACAGGACGCGAAATATATGATTTGTCTGAACGAATTATAGAAGATGTGAAAGCCAAATATGGCGTAACATTGGTTAGAGAAGTCAATATTATACAATAAATTAAATCCCGCTTTCAGCGGGATTTTTATTCTTCTTCTTTATTGATTTTTAATTTAGAAATTCCAATTATTAATATAATTCCGAATGCTATGTATAAAAGTTTTTCGAGAATATTTGTTACTATATTTAGTTCATAAATTGAAACACCAAGATATTCTTTTATAGATAATCTTATTATTGATAATAGTAATATAGAAATTGTTATGAAAATTAGATAATTACTAAAACTTATTTTTTTTCCGTGAGCAACAATAGAAATAATTAATAATAAAATATCGAATACGAAGTGAAGGACTAAAATTACTTTAGTATACAAAATTAAAAAATCCGGATCCATATATTTATTTATAATTTGTAATAATCTCCACAATTTTATCCAAACCATCGGTTAAAGCAGCAGGACCAGGTTGTAAAATCAATTCAGATTTTATTTCGTATAAATGATTTTGTTGAACTGCTTTTACATTTTCGAAACCAATACGTTGTTTTACTTTTTCTGGTTTGAACATTTTACCACACCAAGAACCAATAATAATTTCAGGGTTACGTTCAATCACTTGTTCAGCCAACAAAATACGATCTTTAGCCAAAGCTTTATTTTTGAGTTCTGGAAAAGCTAATTTTCCTCCAGCAATTTCTATCAAATCATTTACCCAAGCGCTTCCCGAAATAATTGGTTCGTCCCATTCTTCAAAAAAAACTGTTGGATGATAGGGAAGGAGAGCAGCTTGTTGTTTTACTTCTTCGAGTTTCTTTTCATAAGATTCAACTAATTTTAATCCTTTATCTTGGCAACCAATCAATGAAGTAAATTGCACAATCATATTTAAAATTTCATCAACTGTTCGGTGATTAAAGATAAACACATTGATTCCTCTTCTAATTAATCCTGCTGCAATATCTGCTTGTAAATCCGAATATCCTACAACTAAATCTGGTTTCAAATTGATGATATCTTCAAATTTAGCATCTAAAAAAGTTGAAACTTTAGGTTTTTCTTTTCGTGCTTGTGGCGGACGATATGTAAATCCACTAATTCCTACTAAACGATGTTGTTCATTAATGTTATACAGAATTTCAGTTCCTTCTTCGGTTAAGCAAACAATGCGTTGAGGATATCGATTTGATGACATTTAATTATGATTAATAATAACTAAAATTAAGATTAAAATATGTAAAATAAAAAGAGGCTGTCTCAAAAGG